>NZ_JAKJSY010000141.1:0-4588 GCF_050337445.1 Vibrio minamisatsumaniensis
ACTTAAACGAGTACCAACCTTGACCAGGCGTAAACGTAGAAACCATATCAGCGGAAACCTCTTCATAATAAACTTTCATTTAAATCATGTCCTTACTTGGATATTTGCGACAGTCATCTTCAAGACCAATTTGCCAAAAATCATAGCACCGCGGACATTGCTCTTCATAGAGGTAGATTTGATTGTTAGAAATATATTCAGTACAAATAAAGTCAATATCACCACATTGAGGACAGCAATCACGACGTTTAAAAGTATGGGTTCTGTTTTGATTTTTCACATTACACCGCCTTATAACCATGTGTTAAAGCCGCAGCTGTCACACCATCGCGACGGTTGAAATGTTTATCAAGCGCCAAACATAAATCATCGAGGTGCATGGCCATCATCGGTGTTGATGGACCCTTTTTGTCATAGAAGATCACAACGGAGTCATCGACACGACTTTTTGAATCTGGGGAGTTACGCTCTAGAACAGATAGGCGTTTAACCATATCGTAAGGCATTAGACGTCTAGGGATTGGAGGCTCAGCACTATCTAACTTGGCACGCTTGAGCCCTAATTTATTCGCAAAATAACGAATAGAGGCAGGTTGACGACCTAACTTTTTAGCCAACGTCTCAACATCGAGTATCCAATAGTTTTGTTTTAAATACTCAGCATCTTTCTTAGATAACTCCTTGAATCGTTTAAGGTTTAGCTTGAGAATCTGGTTTTCTACTGACGGAAAAGTACGGTCAAGATTTTGAGCGATTGTAGAAAGCTTTTTCCCCTCAAAGAATAATTCTTCTAAATAACGAGACTCTTCAACAGTCCAACTCTTGCTAACAGTCTTAGGTCGAGACTTTTCAACAACTTGAACTGAACTATCAGAAACTTGAGGTAAACGCACAAGTAAATCCGCAAAAGAACAATCTTGATTAACGTCTTGAGATAAAAATGAGCCGTCCATTATAACCCCCTAGCCTTTATTTTAAGTATGAGAGACCCTAGCCCCCAAAATATAAATAAGCCGAAAACAGGGAGGCTAAAGCGATAAAATTAATGATTTCTTGATACAAATTATTGCTTCAAAGACGATGAAAAATGCTTTTTGATGTCGTCATCTACGGGAACCAATTCAGAAATCCATTGCTCATAAACATCATCGGGATTACAGCCAAGAACAAAGTCATACTCGCGCTCAGGAACGAAAGCCCCAGCGTAAGCCGGATTGATCTTCAAAGGATCTTTTCCATAAGGCACTTCAGTATCAAAACCAAAACCCTCTTTTTGATATTTTTCCACATCAACATTGTCAATTGGGCGAAGAATTACCAACTCATAAAACGCCTTGTTGTTCTTACTTGTTGGATATTGTTTCTTTGCAATTCCCATTACCTTAGCCATATAAAACCCCTATAAACTATTAACTAATTTTCGATGCATTGGAGTGAAAGAAAGACCCGTATCGTCACGCATCAAAGACGTTACTATTTTCTCAAAATCACCTTCATATAATTCATACAAGCCATTAACCACACGGCCATATTGTCTTTTTGCCCAGTAAGCAGCCTGTAGGACTTCACAAGCAAACCGCTTTTTTGTTTTAAACATCATGCTTTTAGGCGTAACAACCTTAGAGAATAAAGATTTAGCGTAATTGTTAAGCCCTGAAAAATAACCATCGATATCCAGCAAGATATCAACCGAAACTTTTTTCAATTCAACTTCACTGCGGTACCAGACAAACCCATCTTTATCGATTTTTTGCTCTAGCTTTTTGTTGTAGATACGCCAATAAACAAGAGAAGAACGAGAGCCTATGTTTCTCATTTCAACACTAAAAACCTTGTTACCATCGGCATCAATGTGCCATTCGTCCGCGTTCTTAAAGGTTGGAGAGATACCGCGAGAACGTTTGAAACCATCGTCAAGAAAAGCCAGTTCTACATTTTCACAAGTATGGACACCGTCAAAATCATCAAACGCTAGATCACAACGACTGAGCAAAGTGACATTGAGGATGTTAGAAAGCCAATAATGAACAAACGCTCTAGAGCGCTTAGTAAAAAGGTGTTTGCAGCCTTTACCGTCAATAGAAAAGTGGATCGTATCTCTTTGATTAGAGCCGCCTACTCCAACCTTTCCACAGAATTGCTGACCATCACTTGAATAGATATCGAAGTGGTTTTCATAGAAATTAAACTTAGCGCCTTCTTTCATGCAACCCACTGTAAAACCGAGAACTTTTGTCAAAAACACAATAACGCAGCTCTCAAAATATTGTGTATAAACACGCTTTCTATATTCATTGATGTCTTCAACATCATGAGAACTTTTCGCTAACATTGGAGGCAATGAGGGCATTTGGGGGAAAGAACCACAAGAAAATGGATTTGACTTAGAACAGTGACGAAAATCCGCCATTTTCACAGTAAAGGCCAACCAGTCGATAGTAGTCGAAGTGTTTTCGTACTCCGATTCAACATCAACTTGCAAGCCGCTGTTATCTGCGTATTCAGGATGTAATTGCCCGACTTTGTGGCGGTAATTATTCGGTTTTTGTTCATGAATATAAGATTCACGTGCGTGAACCTCTTTACTATCAACCTCGACTTGATTAACAACGCCAGAACGACAGAAAGGACACACAGCATTAAAAATTAATGTGTAAACCTGACCACAGTCAGAGCAAGCAAAATGTCGTTTTGGTGAATTGGAGTCCATAAAACAAAAACCTTAGTTAGTGCAAACATGCATACAATGTTATTTTTATAGAAACCTACACCTTGACAATACATGTATGCAAGCATTCATGCGTAAAAAGTGCAATTGCATACTAAAATACATGAATAACATCACACAACGAGACTCATATGACTAAGAAATACACATCACTAAGGGTTAGTGAATCGACAAAGATGAAGCTTGAAAGGGTTGCTATTGATGTAAGCTACGAAACGAAGGAATCGATAAGATGGACTGACGTAGCAAATCATCTTTTTGATAATTACCTACAAGAAGCAAAAAGCGACATGATCCATAAAAAAAGAGATTAGAAAACTTAACGTCATGGTACTGGAGAGAAATTCTGTAGACTCGCTAACGCTCAAACACTGGCGCGTTACACTTGCAGATAGTCAAGGGCGTTGATGATTTCAGGGAAAGTACCCCCGTAATACCCCCGTAATACTGAACGGGGGTTTCTTGCTTCGCTTCGTCGGTTCCCTCTCGACGAAACGAGCCTCTCCCGACGAATGCTCACAAACAAACTAAATCACACTATTAAAATAACGCACTCTCCCACTCAATCCTCCTCCTACGCTAGTTCCGCTCGTCGTCGTCACTTGCGGTCAAGTGTCTGATTTGTAATAACCACCACCTTATAGAGAGAAGCACTCAAGATTATCTAGAAATCTCCCAACGCGTCACGTTTGTTGCCTGTAACTTAAAAGCATGCGAAGATGCGAATGCTACTTTATAAGTAGAAACGCGAAAAACCACAATTAAGTGGCTTTTCCAAACTAACCCTATAACAAGATTGCCGTCTACTATATAGGGTTGCTTTAAACTAAAAGGTACAATATGAAATACTTAGAAATAATGTTAATTATCATAGATTTACTAGGTAAAGCTCTTGAGCTTATCAATCATTTGATAGGTTAACATCCAAAACTTATGTGGGGCAAAGTTAACGCTGAGCTCCACAATCATCTAATCATCTAATCATCTAATCATCTAATCATTTCAACTGTTATCAAATAATGTATGTTTATCTTTACATTGTCAACGTGTTTAATGCTACTTGAAGTGCGCATTGTGCAAATTATGTTACGGGTTAACTTCTAACAACGATTTTCCTAACGAGCATCAAAAAGGCCAGACAAGCTGACCTCCTCATTGAGCATGTTACTCGCCCACGTTCTTATTCCGTTAAGCAAAGCAAACCCTCAACATAATTCATAACCATAATACGCACTTAGAGCTTTCAGAAAGCCAGTAAAACTATAGCCACCTAGAACCACTTAACAAAGCCTAACCAAGCTTTAAAAGCGCTTAGCAGAATGAAAGGTTTTCGTTTTTCTCTCAAACTCTGAAACGCTTCGCTGCTTATCGCTCAACAAACTGAATCGACCCCTTAACATGATCACGTTCGCTTATCCCTACGGGCTGAAATACTAAGCTGGCTCATAACCGTCAAAATCACCAGAGGCAAGCATTGAACGATAAAGTTCAGGCGTCAAATCAACAAGCTCAAGACTATCACCATACTCAGAAGATAATGTTGAATTCATATCTGATATAGACTTAAACGAGTACCAACCTTGACCAGGCGTAAACGTAGAAACCATATCAGCGGAAACCTCTTCATAATAAACTTTCATTTAAATCATGTCCTTACTTGGATATTTGCGACAGTCATCTTCAAGACCAATTTGCCAAAAATCATAGCACCGCGGACATTGCTCTTCATAGAGGTAGATTTGATTGTTAGAAATATATTCAGTACAAATAAAGTCAATATCACCACATTGAGGACAGCAATCACGACGTTTAAAAGTATGGGTTCTGTTTTGATTTTTCACATTACACCGCCTTATAACC
>NZ_JAKJSY010000142.1:0-4587 GCF_050337445.1 Vibrio minamisatsumaniensis
TAGAAATTTACCGTCTAATAGCTGTTAGTTTGCAAAGGGTAGAAAAGCGTTTTGGTCTAAAAGCTGGTTTCTTCGTTCTAGCTATACACCTGTTCGTTTTCTAATCTCACGAACTTTCCGGTGGCACTGTGTGTGCAGTGTTTGTGGTGGGTTAGTCGTTTACGGGTTCTAACTTTTTCGCTACGTTCTGTGGTGCGGTTTCTTTTTCGTTGCGGCTAAGTTGTTCTTAACTGGCTTTGGCGCACTTGGCTGTTAAGCTCATCGAACGAATCCTTTGCCAGCTTAGTCCTTCAAACCGTAGTTGTCTGGCGCATGTCGCTTCTTAGCCAAGCTCGTTTTGTTGGTTGGTTTTGAGTTCTGTCGTTTTCAGTTTTACATCTGCGTTCAAAGCCAGTAGTTTGGTCGTCAATTCAGCACCTTGGCGCTAAACCTTGGGTTTATCGTGGTAGCAAACTAACAAAACGCTTAAGACGGACTAACAAACGCTCGGCATTTTTGGTTCGGTTTAGTTTTGTGATTAAGGTGCTCAAATTGGGTTAGGTGGTAGGTTTGTTAGCCACTTAGCTTAGCGTTAGGCACAAAAATAAATTATGCCACCAGTTGATATTAAAATAATTGCCTATATGTATGGTGTGGTTATGAAACTAAAGGAGTAAATCATATGCCAGACTTAACTCAAGCTCGTTGTCCATGCCGTGGGTGTCATACTGTCGCTACGAATGCTGAACAAGTTGAACAATTGTTTGGTTTAAGAAATATGGGTGATGGTACTGTTCGCGTTCAGTCTTACTGTCGCGAATGCCGCAGTCTTCATTGTGAAGCAAGCGACCCTAAATGTAATTAGTGTAAAAAAGCAGATACGGCTTCGTCGTATCTGCTTTATTATGCTAAGTTACTCGGTTTGAGTATCTCAGGGCAATTTAATGTCACAAACTTATCAAATGGATGCAGTAGATTGGCTTAAAACACTAGATGACTCTAGTGTTGACCTTTTTATTACAGATCCACCTTATGAGTCTCTAGAAAAACACAGAAAAATCGGTACTACGACTCGTCTGAAAGAAAGTAAATCATCAAGCAACCAGTGGTTTAGTATTTTTCCGAATACTAGATTTGAAGAGTTATTTACGGAAATCTATAGAGTGTTGAAAAAGGGTTCTCATTTCTATTTGTTCTGTGATCAAGAAACAATGTTTGTTGTCAAACCAATAGCTGAACAAGTAGGGTTTAAATTTTGGAAGCCAATTGTTTGGGATAAATGTGCTATTGGTATGGGGTATCACTATCGAGCACGCTATGAATTTATTCTATTCTTTGAAAAAGGCAAAAGAAAGCTGAACGATCTGAGTATTCCTGATGTATTGGAGTATAAACGGGTTTGGCGCGGGTACCCTACAGAGAAGCCGGTGGACCTTCTCGAAGTTCTTATTAAGCAAAGCTCTTCTGAACACGATGTTGTTGCAGATTCATTTTTCGGTTCAGGTTCCACATTAATAGCAGCGAACAACCTGTCTAGAAAATACTTAGGCTGCGATGTATCTGATTCTGCTCATGAACACTTCAATAATAGGTTAAAAGCCAACGCAGTTTGTGCCTAACAATCTGTTTAAGAGTGATTCGCAACGCGTGGCATTTTTGCTATGCGTTGCGTTTTGTGTTTAAGGTGGTATGCAGGAGCTTTAGTATTGCGTTGCTCACACCTTAACAGGGCTACATGGATTCCCCCGGTTGTCAAACATCCGCTAAACTTATGTTGATGGGTTTTGGACTGCCGCTCTACATTCGGCCTACTTATCGACGATTCGCATACGTCGTGGCCCTGATGACTTGCGCGACTGCGGTGCCTTATTCGTTAGATGACATCTAGTGTGTCCGCCGCATTAACAGGCTCTCCGCAAGTGGTCTTAACCTATCGCCATCATTAGCGTCTGCAATGACCCGGTGGGTTTAACTCTTTATGCTGCTTAGGTTTCTACTTAAGCAGCATAGTTTTCATATTCGGTTTGATTGTGTAAAAGCGACCATATAATTCGTGCGTTCTTCGCGGCAAGTGCCACTATCGCTCGGTTCATTCCTCTTCGTTCTAGAACGCCTCGACACCACTGACTTAGCTTAGCTTATCTTGCTTGTCGCCAAGGTTAGCAATGACTGTCCTTGCCCCGTGAACTAATAGTGTTCGCAAGTATTTGTCGCCGTGTTTGGTTATCCGACCTAAGCGAGGCTTTCCTCCCGTCGAATATTGCTTTGGTACTAGTCCTAGCCAAGCAGAGAAATCACGGCTTTTATCAAATTGAGAACCATTGCCTATCGAAGCAAGTATCGCAGTAGCGGTTTGCGGTCCAATGCCACGAACCTTCATCACTCGTTGAACATTAGCGCTGACCTTAGCAAAAGACTCGAAGACTTGTTCAGTATCGGCGATACGTTGATTCAACTCTCCAAGGTGGTGATAAGCATCGGCAATCACCGTTCTTGCGAGATGTGGCAGTTCATTTTCTGCATCTTCAAGCATTAAGGGAACGTGTTTCATTAATGAAGAGCGGCCAACAGGAATGATTAACCCGAACTCAGAGAGTAGGGCGCGCATGCGATTCATAAGCGCGGTGCGTTCACGAACCCAATGCTCTCTCATTCTATGTACCGATAAGATGGCTTGTTGCTCGGGGGATTTTACGGGTACAAAGCGAGTTGATGGACGCTGAACAGCTTCGCATATGGCAACAGCATCATTAAGGTCGTTCTTTCCTTTAGTTCGATAAGGAATTACGTATTTAACGGCCATAATGCGGGCGTCGTGCCCAAGTTTATTGAGTGTTCTTGCCCAATAATGTGCACCACCACACGCTTCAACGCCTATACGCATGAGTGGCATATTTGCTATTGTAGTCAGTAGTTTAGAGCGAGTTACCGACTTATGAAGTATGACCTTACCATTTTTGTCTACGGCATGAAGACTGAAGTGGTTTTTAGCTAGGTCGATACCGCAGAAATAAGAAAAATCAGACATGGTGCCTCCGGTGCAATTAAGTACCACATAAGTGTGGCAGATCCTCGGAAGGGGGGAATCCATGTCATTCGTTATGTTTCAGGTTCAAATTTCTTAAAATGAGGTAGGTATGGCGTATTGGCGTATGCAGTTACACCCAGATGATTCTGGGAATTCAGCTTTTCATTCTGCACAAAGCTTATCCGCAGGATTTATTGGTTTAGATTTTGCTGAGCGCGTAGGCGATTTAGAGTTTGAAGAATTGGATAAGATTCCTCAACACCAAAAAGATTATGTCGCTTTTGCAAACCAAATGAAGGTCGGTGATAAAGTTCTGATTATCTCTCATCACTTTCCATTTGCCGTTTGCACTGTATCTGGTGACTATAACTATATAAAAACTCCAGTTCCAGAGTTGGGTGTATGGTTCCGACATTTTCGAAGAGTAGACAATGTGACGTATTTTGCTGATTTTAAAACCAATGCAAAAGCTTGGCAGCAAATCAAGATGACAGACACAATTTCCCCACTTGTTAACGAAGGGACTTTATCACTGAATCTAATTCGTGAGATGTATCCTGAAACATAACAAGCAATTTAAGAGGGATTCACAACGCAAGGCATTTTTGCTTCTACTTCAAATTTAGTGTTTATGGCACAATGCTTTAGGTTTGGGTGGCGGCGTTGTTCACCCCTTAATTGGGCGTTAGTTTGCAAAGGGCAGAAAAGCGTTTTGGTCTAAAAGCTTGGTTCTGCGTTCTAGCTATACACCTGTTATTTCCCAAAGATTTTTCAGCGAAATAGGTATCTCGCGTAGCCCGTTTTTCGGTTAATTGGCTTCCGTGTTACTCATTTCTTTCGTGTTAGTAAGATTCATTTCTTAATGTTCTTGCGCGCTGCTTCTTTGGTTTTGAAAGTTGAGTGTGAGCATTGAAAATTGCATTTGCGGTTGTCGGCATCTATGAAAGTCTTCTTAGCCAAGCTCGTTTTGTTGGTTGGTTTTGAGTTCTGTCGTTTTCAATTTTACATCTGCGTTCAAAGCCAGTAGTTTGGTTGTCAATTCAGCACCTTGGCGCTAAACCTTGGGTTTATCGCGGTAGCAAACTAACAAAACGCTTAAGACGGACTAACAAACGCTCGGCATTTTCAGTTCGGTTTAGTTTTGTGATTAAGGTGCTCAAATTGAGGTGGGTGGCAGGTTTGTTAGCCACTTAGCTTAGCGTTAGTTTGCAAAGGGCAGAAAAGCGTTTTGGTCTAAAAACTCGGTTCTTCGTTCTAGCTATACACCTGTTATTTCCCAAAGACTTTTCATCGAAATAGGCATCTCGCGTAGCCCGTTTTTCGCTTAATTAGCTTCCGTGTTAGTAAGGTTCATTTCTTAATGTGATCTGCTCCAGTTAGACTGGACACCGCATTAAGCTACATATTGTTTTTCAAAGTTAACTGGGCTTAGATACCCAAGAGCACTGTGCCTTCTTGTTCGATTATAATCAACTTCAATGTATTCAAAAAGCGCTTGGCGCATCTCTTCTCGGGTCATTATCGGCTCGTATTGGACGGCTTCTACTTTCATTGAGTGGAAAAAGCTTTCAACACAGGCG
>NZ_JAKJSY010000143.1:0-4342 GCF_050337445.1 Vibrio minamisatsumaniensis
GTCTGGGTATTTTGGGGATGACCCTGTGCCATCGTAAGAGCGTTGCTCAGTTTGCCAATTCTCTATGATGTCGTCAGATAACCAGATATCAATGCGCCCACGATCACGAAGACTTTGGTTGTATTCAGCATAATTGGTTTGCCGATAGGTGTGCTTTTTGAAGTGATGACGTCTGGATTCGTTGTCTTTGTAAGGCATGATTTTTGAACTGGACACGAAGATAGATGGCAAGGATAAAGTAAGGCACGCTCAAATCAAAATTGACGATTTTATGAGCGCGTCAACAAAGCCGTTTCGATTCGCTCAGCAAGAAAATGTAACTTCTTTCCTTGGTAAGCTTTGACTAAATCACACGCTTCATCCAAGCCCATTTGCATAATGTCGAGTTTAATAATATGCGTATATCTGAAGAAACGATCCCATTCAGGTTTCGCAATAAAATCATCTAGGGCGATCAAATAGCCCGCTCGATACAGTTCTTTGATCGCTTCGAATAAATCATCGGTCGGCTTGCAAGTTTCGAGGATCTCGATCACCACCTTGTCTCTGGGTAAGCTTAAAGGTAAGCGCCGAATCAAGCTTTGATATGGGAAGTTAATAAAACAACGCGAAGATGGAATCAAAGGATTAAGCCCAACCGATAAGAAGTTCTCAGCAATCAGACGATACGTCGCTCGATTCGATTCGATATGCGCAGGATAGGCATTCTTTTCTCCATCACGAAACAGTAGCTCATAACCAAGCGTGTTCTTTCTACGATTTAGAATAGGTTGTCGAGCAACATAGGTGGCTTTCATTTATTGATAACTCTCATTTAATTTCACTATCTAGACCTATTGCTCCCACTAAGCTTTTGCCGCCGCCAATAAAACGCCGCAGCCCATGAACATACCCCCAAATATTTTATTGATCTTACCCATGATGCGATCAGAGCAAATAAAGCGTCTCACCTTTGAAGCTAATGAGGTGTATCCCAACATAACAAGGCTATCAATCAATATCGTTGTTATGCCTAATACTAGCAATTGAGGGGCTTGTGGTTGTGCAGGGTCGATAAATTGAGGAAATAGGGCGACTAAAAACACGATAGATTTGGGGTTAGTTAGATTGATAAATACCGCATTTCTAAGCAGTTTGCCGCTCGATAGCGTTGAACTTTTATTAGAAGCGACTAAACTCGATTTATCACGCCATTTTTGAATACCTAACCACAGAAGATACACCACCCCTACCCATTTGATGATAGTGAATACCAACGCTGACTGAGCCACTAGCGCACCGATACCCGCACCCACCAGTATAATGTGAAATGCAAGACCTAGCTGTAAGCCAACAATCGACGCAAGGGATTTCTTCGTGCCATAACTGAGCCCATTACTGATTGAATTAACGGTACCAGACCCCGGCGCTAAACTAAATAAAATTGCCGTGACGACATAGGCAAGCCAAACATGAGTATCCATTTGCATTTCCTTACTAGTTCTTTAATCTAACCACATTCGTAGCAATAAAGCTCTCTCACGCATCAGTTCAGGTAATTTCCCATGGAAAACCACAGTGACGCCACATTTCTGTACACACAAGAACCTCAATTTGAGGAAGCAATTAAACACCCGATTCGTGCCCTTTGGCAACAACGAAAAGATGGGTATCTTACATCATCCGGTAAAAAAAAGCTGTACTGGTGTTGCCTAACCTCACCGATGCACACTAAGGCGATTGTTATCTCAAATGGCCGTATCGAGTGCTGCCAAAAATACCAAGAACTCTTTTATGATTTATATCAACAAGGCTATGACGTCTATTCGTTTGATCACCAAGGTCAAGGCCAGTCGGAACGCATCGTAAAAGACTCTGATATTGGCCATATTCATGAGTTTGATGATTACATCTCCGATATGTCCGACGTCATTACCAGTTTTGATCTCAATAAATATGCCCATCGTTACCTGCTCGGACACTCAATGGGCAGTACCATAGCGACTCGCTACTTACAAACTCACCCCGATCACCCATTTGATAAGGTCACACTGTGTGCTCCGATGTTCGGGATCAAGACTGAATGGTACTTAGCGCCTATCGCGATGGTTGTTGGACAGCTACTCACAGCTTTCCATGCCAAGCCCACTTATGCCCCTGGACAACAAGCGTATTACTCTAAGCCCTTCGAAAATAATCTATTAAGCCACAGTAAGGTACGTTATCAATGGTTCCGCCGTCTTTACGAAGAGTCGCCCTCTTTGCAAGTTGGTGGAGCAAGTACTCGTTGGGTGTGGCAAGGGTTGATGGCGGCTAAGCAAGCTATCCAACAAACTCGTCAAATTAAAATCCCGCTACTACTCGTTCAGGCTGGCGAAGAGAACATTGTAAACAACCGTGCTCAAATTAAGTTCATTCATAAACTGAAGAAAACCAACTCCGCATGCCAATTTAAGGCCATTGAAGGGTCTAGACATGAGGTGTTGTTTGAGACGGATGAATATCGCAATCAGATACTGGTTGCCATTAATCAGTTTTTTGCTTAACGCTCGCGCCCCAAGAAAAACAACAGACCAAAAAGATAAGCACTAAAGAGGAAGAGAAGTTAGTGAGCTTTACCCTCTTTTCTTGTATGAATTTAGCATACAATTTCTAGATAGAAATATTGTCTTTCAAAGGGCATTAGCAATGACTGGTGTCGATATTGATTAAGCATTTTGCAATGAGGGTTAGATGACGATTCCTACACTAAAAGATTCCGTGAAAATTGTTGCCTCTGATTTAGATGGTACGCTTTTGGCGCCCAACCATCAGTTAAGCGATTTTACCAAACAAACACTCACCAAGTTACATGGACAAGGTTATACCTTTATCTTCGCAACCGGTCGTCACCACGTTGATGTTGCTGGTATTCGCAAGCAAACAGGCATCCCCGCTTATATGATCACCTCAAATGGTGCTCGTGTGCATGACCAAGATGACAACCTAATGTATGCCAAAAACATCCCTGCCGAACTGGTGCAAAGTGTTGTGGATATATTTAAGAAAGACCCTGATCTCTTCATCCATATCTATATGAACGATGAATGGTTACTGAATCGTGATGACGCGGTCATGAAGAAGTTTCACGATCAAACTGGGTTCACATACCGATTGTACGATGCTGACAATGTACCGAGTGAAGGTGTTGCTAAAATCTTCTGTACACATCCAAACAAATCACATGAACACCTTGTTCCATTTGAAGATGAACTCAACGCTCTGTTTGGTGACAAGTTGAATGTGGCGTTCTCAACGCCGTGGTGTTTGGAAGTGATGGCGGCTGAAGTGTCTAAAGGTGATGCATTGCAAGCCGTAGCAAAATCTGTCGGTCTGGAACTTGAAAACTGCATTGCCTTTGGTGATGGTATGAACGATGTCGAACTACTATCAATGGCCGGTAAAGGCTTAGTCATGGGTACGTCGCATGAGAAAGTACTTAACGCCCTGCCAAATAATGAAGTGATTGGCAGCAACGCCGACGATGCCGTGGCACACTACTTAGAAAAGCACCTGCTTTAATCCACCGAGTCTAAGATATTTGAATCAGTAAAAGGCAGCCTTAGCTGCCTTTTTTTGAACCTTACGTTCAATGTACTCTCTAAGACTAACAAGAGCCGAGTACTTCTTTTCCTAAGATTGCCTGCCACTCTCGTTCCGTAACGGGCATGATGGATAAGCGATTGCCTCGTTTAACGAGCGGCATCTCAGCTAGCTCAGGCATCGCTTTAAGCGTTGCCAATGGAATCAAACGCTCAGTCACTCGCACAAACTCGACATCAACCATTACCCAGCGCGGGTTATCTGGTGAAGACTTGGCATCATAGTAATCACTCTTTGGGTCAAATTGAAAATGATCTGGGTAGGCTTCTCTGATGATTTTTGCAATCCCCGCGACACCAACGTGTTTGCATGAAGAGTGGTATATCATCACCAGATCGCCAAGTTTGACGTTATCACGCATCATGTTTCGAGCCTGATAATTGCGTACCCCCTCCCAGCAAGAGATTTTTTGCACTCTAAGAGTCTGAATGGCTTTGTTGACGCGCTCATAAAATCGTCAATTTTGATTTGAGCGTGCCTTACTTTATCCTTGCCATCTATCTTCGTGTCCAGTTCAAAAATCATGCCTTACAAAGACAACGAATCCAGACGTCATCACTTCAAAAAGCACACCTATCGGCAAACCAATTATGCTGAATACAACCAAAGTCTTCGTGATCGTGGGCGCATTGATATCTGGTTATCTGACGACATCATAGAGAATTGGCAAACTGAGCAACGCTCTTACGATGGCACAGGGTCATCCCCAAAATACCCAGAC
>NZ_JAKJSY010000144.1:0-4189 GCF_050337445.1 Vibrio minamisatsumaniensis
GGTGTGTAACTGACTTGTGATTTTGTAATGAATGAATTAAGTAAAAATGTTGCAGTAAAAACCTATAACGATACCGATGGGTACAGCTTCCCCCTCATTGTAAGATCTAGTGTATTTCCCGCTTGCTTGTACCTTAATGCTTATCTTAACGGAAACCATAACTCTCCACTTTCGACAGGAAAGAATAATGCAAGCACTCCAGCTTTTCATACACTAAAAAAATATGCCTACGAGTTAAAATTTTTATACTGTTATTTTATCAAGCAAGGTATCGATCTTGTTGAGCGTGTCAGCTCTGGTGAGTTTCTTTCAAGGCAAGAGGTCGATGATTTTGTTAGAACGTGCAAGCTTTATGCTGATGAAGGCACTATTGATGAAAGTAATATTGTAACAATTTCTGACAAGCGCATAAGAGATGCCATCCATGCAACTTCACATAGCCAACCACAAGTTTCTGCACACACATTACGTCAACGCTTAATTCGACTTAGAGCTTATATCGAATACTTGTTCGTTTGCCACCACTATGATCAAGAGCCAACTAATACTCAAGCCAGAGTGGACGAGCAGTTCAACAAATTTAAGTTATACATCAACACGTTTATTAGCAGGACACGTAAAAATAACACCATTGTTAAAGATGCATTTGAGTCAGTCATACCCTCAGATAAATTCTTTTATTTGCTTGAAATCATCAAAGAGAGTTCACCTGAGAACCCATTTAAATCCAGCAAATTAAGAAACCAAATCATCATGCAAATCCTAATTGACACAGGGGTTCGTGTTGGTGCAATTTTAAAGCTAAAAATCAGTGATTTGATTGATGATTGGGATAACCCTCGCTTCTTATTGACCAGAACCCCTAATGATCCGACTGATCCAAGGTTAGAACGCCCATCAAATAAAACCAAAGCGCTATCGGTTTCTATTTCCTCAAAGTTAATAAAGCTTATCAAGCTCTACATACAAACTGTGCGAACAGAAAACCCAACCGCACGTGAACATGACTTTGTGTTCATCTCAGAAAAAGGGACGACATCAGGGCAACCTCTCACTTATAAATCCATTCACAAAATCGTAGATAAATTTGGTGAGGCATTAGGTATCAAGCTTCACCCTCACAAGCTTCGTCATAAGTGGAACGAAGTTTTTGAAGATAGGGCGAGAGAACATGGGTTAACACCTGAAAAAATTGAAGATTTACGCAAGTATGCAATGGGCTGGGTTGAAGACTCGAAAATGGCATCCGTGTATAACGAATATCAATTGGCAGTCACCGTTGCTAATTTCTCATCTAAAACTCAATCGAAAGCTGTTCCGAATTTCAGAGGCGTTCATGAATGATAATCATATTGCAACTTTAATAAACGAATACGATGGTGAACGTATATTCAACGCCAAAAAAGATGGGTACTCTTTTGACGTATTTTCAGATACTTGGGAGCTAGGTTATAAAAACTATTTATACCTTGCCTGGATTAATACCTTAGATGTCAATACCAAAATCAGTCTAGATCTGCGGTTAACTATCGCACATGCAGCCAAACATTATGCGTACAAGTCCATAAATGGTCATGTTAGTACACTAAAAACCATTATCAAGTACCTCAACGTCTATGAGTTTAGAGCGTGGTGGTTAACTCTAGATACCTATAAAAAAACAGTTCGTGATGCGCTTCGTGCATTTTGTTGGCGTAAAGGCGAGTATGAGTCAATATCACTAACCCCTTTATACGAAGCTATTAAGAATGAAGCCTTAGGGCGTACTGGTGTAATAAAAGGTATTTTTGACGATGAAACTGGAGCCTACAGCAGCACAGAACATAATAATCTATTGGAAGCAATACGAATTGAGACTTTGCAAGCGTTGGATAACCAAGCTATAAAGCCACGGCCCATTATCCGAATTAGAAATGTTATTGCCTGTCAATTAATGCTAGCAATAGTCAGGCGCCCCACCCAACTGATACAAATCAAATGGTGTGATTTTTTACCAGTTGGTGAAGAATTCAGGCCCCATAAAGAGAGTAGTCGCACTTGGAATCCAGTTACACAACATCTCTTTTCAGATATTGAACAATTACACCTTCGAACCTTCAAGGGCAAGGATGACCAATTTCGAGGTAATGTAGAACCACGCTCACATCGCTTGAGCCCTGACTTATCAGATTTAATACTGAGATATTATCAGTCCTATAGAACAGAACTTTCCCAATCACTACTCCAGAAGAACATTACGCTAACCGATGAAGAAATTACCGAATTAATAAAGCGCTTGCCTCTATTACCAGACCAGAGTCTTTTCTCTTCTACGTTTCAATCAAAATCAGAACTATTTTGTACTGTTAGTGATACATCAAATGCATATCATCTGACGTCAGGTTCACTCACAAATAACATCACCAATCTATTTTATTCAAGACTAAATGTAGAAAGTGACCGTATTTCTAATAAACCATTGAAGCTGAGTAATAATAGGTGGAGGCATACCCAACTATCTCTGGCAGTATGGATGGGATTGAGCCCCGCACAAATAGCAATGATTACTGGAGTAACTATCGCAGCAATCCTACCATATTTAGATTTAAAAACACGAGAACGTGTCATGATAGACCAAGCTTACGCAGGGAATAATATAATTCAACGCTTTGATAGAAATTCAGTTAAAGAACTTAAAAAGGATCCTGACTTTAGTGTTAAAAGCCCTTTCGAAGAAGAGATTGGGTATCAAATAAACCCTGCAAACTGCACCAGTTGCCAATCAAAAGGAGGGGCTCCAATGGCATGCTACCCTTGTGGTAACTTTAGACCATTGGAAACTGCAAACCACCAACAATACTTAGATAAAGCTGAACAAAAATTAGCCCTCAACAGTCAGTCTGGACATCCTGCTACAGTCAACCGACTACAGATGATAATCATTTACATTAGAGCAACAATATCTGTTTGTAATGAAAGAAATACAGCAAAACTTCGAGGCCATGATTGAATACACTAAACCGATATATCAAAAACCAACGTGCATATGTTAGAGAAAAAAAGAAGCAACCTTTAACTGGATTCAGTAACTCAAAAGGGGATCAAGCTACTTGGGATGACATTGCTGTCACTTTCACCTATTCATGGGGCACTAAAATTAACTTCTTATTCAACAATCTTAATCAACCTAATGCGAGTATAAAATCGACTTTCACGCAAGCCGATCGATTAGATATAGAAGCACATCATTTAATTTTTGCCTACACACTCGACGTATTAAGCGAAAACATATCCGATAACAATAAAAGAGGCAAAGTCACCGCCTCAAGACAGTTTATATCTGCTCTTAGTGACAATGTAGCATCTACCAGTCTCGATGAAATCCAACGCGTAATTTATAATATTAAAAACCCTTCGCCACTTTACTCGTTTTTTAACTGGTTACGTAAATACAAGATGCTTCCTGTCAGTTGTACCCCTGTAATCCCAACAGTCGTCAAATCTACTAGAACCATGAATTGTGATGACGCTTTAAATGCTGAAAAAAGCAAAATTCCCGATGAAAAAGCACTAATAGCATTGGGGGCTATATTCAATGATGTAATTCCACAATACACCAATGAAGATAGACAAACATTCACGAACTTAGCACTACATCACCGTGATAGCTTCACCTGTACAATGGCTGCGCTAGCAATGGCATCGCCAAATAGAGTAACAGCAGAACAAACTTTATTGACAAAGCAGCGCATAAAATACCGGATTGAAAAAGTAGATAAAAAAAACGAAACAGTTCACTACCTGAACTGGTGTGGGTCTAAAGGATTTAAAGATTATCAGAACCATATCAACACTGAAATGGCTACAAGTTTAGATAGAGCATTGCACTACACGGCGATTGTCACAGAACCAGCAAGAGTGATCTGCTCCAGTTAGACTGGACACCGCATTAAGCTACATATTGTTTTTCAAAGTTAACTGGGCTTAGATACCCAAGAGCACTGTGCCTTCTTGTTCGATTATAATCAACTTCAATGTATTCAAAAAGCGCTTGGCGCATCTCTTCTCGGGTCATTATCGGCTCGTATTGGACGGCTTCTACTTTCATTGAGTGGAAAAAGCTTTCAACACAGGCGTTATCCCAACAATTCCCCTTCCTACTCATGCTTTGTTTTAGATTATGAGCTGCGATTAAATCTCGGTAGTCTTT
>NZ_JAKJSY010000145.1:0-3936 GCF_050337445.1 Vibrio minamisatsumaniensis
GGATATAAATCTTTAGAGGCGTTATTGTATAAAACAGAGAATTAATCGTATCGACCGTAGTCAGTAAGCATTTTCTTAAGCATGCTATTAACGTCTTTGGTCTTTTTATTTCTTTTAGTCAACTGGCTAAGAGAGGTCGGTTTTGGCGAGGCAACATTTTCACCATCGACCTCTTCATTTTTATCCTTCATTTTTTGTACCGCAGGCAATAACATTCTAATTTCTTCATTATTGGCATTGGTCAGTACCACAATATTTTCAGATTCAACTTGAGTAATGGTTAATATCCCGTGTTTAACCGATTCAACCTTCTCACCGATCATAATTGACTCAGGTGCGACAGAGCGATCGGTTAATTGACCTGTACGTAATTTCGCCGCACTGATAGCGCGGATATTTCCTGTATTTTCAAACGCGACAATAACAGTATAGGTATTATAATACTCAACTACGGTCACATAGCCGTGTCTATTTGTTTTGAATCTAGCTCCATTGTTCATGTCGTGCGGAGCGTCCATTTTCTTCACGTGTTCCCTCTCTTAGTCTCGATGGCTGTTATATCTAATCAACGCTATTGGTATTTTATGGCTAATTCTTTCGTGAGATCACACAAAGTATATACGTATCTAAACTCAAGATGAATCTTGAAGTATCGGGAATTGAGGTAAAGCACAGAAAAGCCGTAAAAATCACTCAAAATTCATCAAACGATTACGCTCATACGTTAACAAGGTTTCCTATTCCAAATTTCACCTTCTACCGATTATTTACAGCGTTGAGCCACGAATATGACAATGAACAATACGGTTTGCCTAATCCTTGACCGCGCGATCGTTTGCGTTAAAAAATGTGATGAAAGTCTCACTCAACTGTTTATACTTCTCTTCCGGTTTTAAGCCGGTGCTTAGCCAATACAAGCCGTCACATGGATATGTGAATGACCCCACGGACCGGACCAGCTACGTTCCACTGCTTGTATAAGGTGATTTTTTACATGAACAATTCGTTGTTACACTCGCTAACTTTGTTAGCCCCTTCATCGCGTAGCGTTTTGCTTGCGGTTCTTTGTCCTGCTCCTTTGATGTCATTTGCTTGGCTCATGTTCACTCTATAAGGATCACTAGGACACATTATGAATATTCTATTTGGTTTTGTCGGTGTTATCGCACTGATTGCTTGCGCGTACCTGCTATCTGAAAGTCGTTCTTCAATTAACTGGAAAACGGTTTCTCGTGCACTATTACTTCAAATCGGTTTTGCAGCCTTAGTCTTGTATTTCCCATGGGGACAATTGGCGCTAACCAGCCTAAGTAATGGCGTTTCTAGCCTGCTTGGTTTTGCCGACGCTGGTATCGCATTCCTTTTCGGTGATCTTGCTACTGAAGGCTTCATTTTCGCGGTTCGCGTACTTCCAATCATTATCTTCTTCAGTGCTTTGATTTCTGCGCTTTATTATTTAGGCATCATGCAAAAAGTGATTCAAATCTTGGGCGGAGCGGTGCAGAAACTGCTGGGGACAAGTAAAGCTGAATCTCTGGTTGCTACTGGTAATATCTTCCTTTCTCAGGGTGAGTCTCCTCTTCTTATTCGTCCCTTTTTAAAGTCTATGACTCGTTCGGAGCTGTTTGCGGTGATGGCTGGTGGTATGGCATCGGTCGCGGGCAGTGTACTTGGTGGTTACGCTGGACTTGGTGTTGAGCTTAAATACCTTATCGCGGCAAGCTTTATGGCTGCACCGGGCAGTTTGTTAATGGCAAAGATCATTGTGCCTGAACGCAGCACACCTTGTGACTACGAGCACATTGAATTAGATAGAGCGGATCAAAGTAACGTGATTGATGCATTGGCAAGCGGCGCGATGAACGGTATGAAAGTCGCGGTGGCTGTCGGTACTATGTTGATTGCCTTCGTGAGTGTGATTGCGATGGTCAACACTGGGCTAGAAAGCCTAGGTGAAACGTTCGGTTTTGCGGGCATTACGCTGCAAGCTATCTTCGGTTACTTATTCTCGCCGCTAGCGTGGTTAATCGGTATTCCGAGTGATGAAGTATTGATGGCGGGTTCTTACATCGGTCAGAAGATCGTAATGAATGAGTTTGTTGCTTTCATCGACTTCGTTGAGAACAAAGATCTACTATCTGAACATAGCCAAGTGATCGTGACTTTTGCTTTGTGTGGCTTTGCAAACATTGGTTCTATCGCGATTCAGTTAGGTTCAATCGGTGTGATGGCACCAGAGCGCCGTGCTGAAGTGGCGAACTTAGGTTTGAAAGCAGTAGCAGCGGGCACACTAGCGAATTTAATGAGTGCATGTTTAGCGGGTATTTTCATCCTGCTTTAAGCTAGATTCAGTTGAAGCGGACACTTTGTTCACAGATTCAACGTGAGCAAGGTGTCCGCTTTTTTGTGCCGGTTAATCAGATGAAATCAGGTTTTTGTTGTCGTCAGCTACGTGTATCTAGTGAGTAAAAGTTCACTCGGAAGAGTCATAGAGCCGGTACCTTTTATCCGATATACTTGAATATCATCAGGTAGCGATTAATAACATTCGGCTTCGATTAAGAACATTCGATTTCGATTGAGAATATTCGGTTCCGACTAAGCATATCCGCTTTCGATTAGGAACAATGGCAACCAAGCTCAATTAATCAAGGGTCTCTCCATGAACATTCGCGTTATCATCGGTCTTATTGTTACCTTCATTGGTTTGTTTGCGATGGTTTATCTCATTGCTGGTGGTGCTCAGTTTCCTATCGACCAGTGGCCAAAAGAGGCTTATCTCGGTTTGGTGTTTAGCATCGTGTGGGGGGCTGGTGTCGCGGCATCGGTCGCGTACCTTTTCTCAGCCTTGGTGTTTATCACTGTTGCCGTGGTTTGCTATGCGATCGGTTATAAGATCGGTGGGCTCTTTTCTTCTCGTTCTCAAGCTTAATCTCATTAAGGTGTGTTGATGATCATTGAAGTAGGGTTGATTTGAATGCATTGGCTCGATCGTTGGAAGGTGTATCGCTATCACCGAAAACAGACTGACCGCTCGAAAGGCGACAAAGCCAAAGCTTTAGGTTGGACTAGCGAAGAGAGCCAATTGTGTCGCTTTGAAGTGATCGCGCGTTCGGCTGATTTCGAAAAAAGGAGTGTGTTAGATTTGGGGTGCGGTTACGGAGAGTTATTTGAACTGCTCGGCAGCATCTATCGCATTCGATCTTACACCGGTGTTGATCTACATGCCGGCTTTCTGAAAATGGCCAAGCAACAGTATTCACAGGCTGGGTGTCAGTTTTTATTGGGTGACATGAGCAAGATGCCCCTTGAAGCGCACGATGTGGTTATCGCCAGTGGTTCATTAAATTATATCTCCCGAGATCCCGACTACCTCACCAACATGATCACTCGCATGTTTGGATTAGCAAACCAAACCGTGATCTTTAATCTCCTAAACTCAAAGAAATACCCTTCACGTCATACTTTGATGAGCTACCACCCTCGGGGCGTATTTCGCTTTTGTAAAACACTCTGTAACGATGTCACTTTGATAGAAGGTTATGCCGACGGGGATTTCACCATAGTCATGAACAAAGTCGTATCCTGAGCCTGAGCGTCAGGGTGGTGTCATCAGAATTAAAAAAGCCTGCCATTCTGAACTGACCCCCAATAGTTGGACACCAATTATTGGGGGTCTTTTTATGTCCAAATATAGCCGAGAGCTAAAATGTATCATTGCTAAGCAATACTTAGATGGCACGTCATCTCTCTACTTAGCAAAACAATATTCAATTTCTTCAAGACAGATACGGTATTGGGCTCAAGTCTTTGCCATCCATGATACTGATTCATTTTTACCAACTAAGCATGCCGCGACTGCTCAAACAAAACGAAAAGCATTGAATTTAATGTGGACGAATGAATGGTCTCTCACGCACACTAGCGCAGTATTAA
>NZ_JAKJSY010000146.1:0-3744 GCF_050337445.1 Vibrio minamisatsumaniensis
AGCCAGAGCCAGAGCCAGAGCCAGAGCCAGAGCCAGAGCCAGAGCCAGAGCCAGAGCCAGAGCCAGAGCCAGAGCCACAATTGACGAATCATTATTCGACTTATGCAGAACTGCGTTCCGCTGAGTTTGATGTGCCTAATCTTGAGGATGTTCAAAGGTTACTAAGTCGTTTAGAAGCTACTAATGTTGTTGATGAACTGAACCTCGATGAGTTGATGGATCAGAACACCCAGAAAATCGCCCAGCAAGCAGACATGCAAATGTTTGATGCCACGGTTGAGTCTGTTCAAGTGTTTGAAGAGCCGGAGATTCAAGATTGGAATCTTCCAGAACCTGATTTATCCATTGCTGAAGAGTCACCTGTTGAATCGCAGCAAATTGAAGAGTTACAAGCTGAACCGTTAGAAACGGAACAAGTAGAAGTTAAGGCTGTTGAGTCGAAACTTGACGCTCCTGAGCCAGAGACCGTTATTGAACCTGAAACTCAAGCAGGAGGTGCTGACCAGTTGACCTCTTGGGAAAGTACGGTTCGCACAGAAGACTTTCAAGTCTTGTATTTTGATGTAAACGGCGTGACCTTTGCGGTGCCACTTGATGAGCTTGGCGGCATCCATCGCCTTGAAGAGTTAAGTCATATTATTGGTAAGCCAGCTTGGTATTTGGGCTTGCAAACCAAGCATGACAGTCAACTCGATGTGGTTGATACAGCCAGATGGGTGATGTCAGAAAAGCTATCGAATGACGAATATAAAGAAAACTATCAATATATAGTGATGCTTGGGGAAAGCTTATGGGGGCTTGCGGGCACCGAGCTTAAAGGTACCGAACTGCTGAATTCAGATAAAGTACGTTGGCGAGAAACGGCAGGCAAACGTCCATGGCTCGCTGGTATGGTTAAAGAAAAAATGTGTGCTTTGATTCATGTTGAAGCACTAATCGCTATGCTCAATGCAGGGCTAGATGTAAAAGCATTAAGCTAGTAACAAGCATTAGGCTAACAATAAACGCATTAAGTTAATAATAGTGGTCGGTAACGACGGCAAGAGGATTATTTATGTCTCATATGAGTGAAGTTGAAGTAAGAAAAGATCAAACAAATGATGAAGTACTTCAATGGGTGACATTCCAACTGGAAGAAGAAACGTACGGCATCAACGTCATGCAAGTGCGTGAAGTACTGCGTTACAGCGAAATTGCTCCAGTACCGGGTGCTCCAGATTACGTTTTGGGTATTATCAACCTACGTGGTAACGTTGTGACTGTTATCGACACTCGCTCTCGCTTTGGTTTGATGCAAGGTGAAATCACAGACAACACTCGTATCATCGTTATTGAATCTGAGCGTCAAGTCATCGGCATCCTAGTCGATAGCGTTGCTGAAGTGGTTTACCTACGTTCTTCTGAAATCGACACAACGCCAAGTGTCGGCACGGATGAAAGTGCTAAGTTCATTCAAGGTGTCAGCAACCGTGATGGCAAGCTGCTTATCTTAGTAGATCTAAACAAACTACTAAGCGAAGACGAATGGGATGAGATGGCTCACCTGTAATGTTTGAAGCGCTTCCTTTAAGCCCTGTCGCTCTGATATCAGGCGTTGGGGTTTTTACGTTATTCATCGTGATTTTGATTAGCAAAGTAAAACGTGCGATTCAAAAGCAGCTCGATAAGTCACGCCTGCAAGTTGGTCACTTGGAAAAGGAGCTTCAAAAATCAAGTAAGCAATTGCTTGAGGTTCGCTCTGTGGTGGTTGGCCTTGGTCAAAAAGTAACGGAACAACAAGATCTGATAAAGCATCTGAATGAACGTATTGTTGAGTTGGAACATGCGGACACTGATGGACGTTTGTACACACGTGCAACGAAAATGGTTCAGCTAGGCGCTGGGATTAACGAATTGATCGAAGAGTGTGAGTTGCCTAAAGCAGAGGCTGAGCTAATGATGTCGTTACAGAATAAGCTGACAGGCAAAGAAAAAATCCCTTCGTTGAGAAGTGATCCCTCCTCGTTTAAAGATCAACCCGCGGTCACTCATGATCGTAAAGGCCCATCTCGACGTCGTTGAATTGAGTGCTGACAGCACTTTAATACAGGTGTTTATCGTGTATTCCTCAAAAAAGAAGCTACGGCTTCTTTTTTTGTGCCCATCTGTATTTTATAGAACGATATTTGTAAGTGATTGTATCTGAAGTGATATTTTGTTTGTTGTTAAATATGTGTCAATTGTGATGTGATGGTAACAGTTTCTTACGGGTTTGTTCTCTCGAAAACGTCAAGTTCTGTTTTGTGCCCATATTGGTGTGCTACTATAGCACTCTCTTTACTTAACCAAATTTACCTATGCTAGATGTTTCAAATTTAACTGCTATTCGCGACGACAGGGTTCTGTTTGAATCGTTGTCTTTTCAATTGAAACCTGGGGAATTGGTTCAAGTTGAAGGTCGAAATGGTACCGGAAAAACAACATTGCTTAGGATCATCGCAGGTTTGGGTGACCGTGATGACGGCACTGTCTCTTGGGATGGTGAGTTGATTGAATCTAGCCGAGATACCTATCATCAGAATTTACTTTTTCTTGGCCATCAAACGGGTGTTAAACGTGAGTTGAGTGCCTATGAAAATCTAAGTTTTTATCAGTCGATTCATCGCACAGGAGTGGGCAAAGAAGAGCTCTATCACGCCTTGGCTCAAGTCGGTCTTGCCGGGAGAGAAGATGTACCTGCCGGTCAACTTTCCGCAGGTCAACAACGCCGTGTGGCATTGGCCCGTCTTTGGCTAAGTAAGCAAAGGTTGTGGATTTTAGACGAACCGCTGACTGCAATAGATAAGCAGGGCGTAAAAGTTCTCGAATCTCTTTTTTCTCAGCATGCTGAAAATGGGGGTATTGTGCTGCTAACTACCCATCAAGATATGTTTGCTGATAGCCCGAAACTCAGAAAAATAAAATTGGGTGAGTGATATGATCTCTTCAATGACCACGATTATTCGACGTGAACTGCTGATTGCGTTTCGACGCCAAGCAGATATTTTTAACCCTTTGTGGTTCTTTATTATTGTTATTACTCTTTTTCCATTGAGTATTGGCCCTGAGCCAAACTTACTTGCTCGCATTGCTGCGGGCATTGTCTGGGTAGCGGCTTTACTTTCGGCATTACTCTCTCTAGAGCGTCTTTTTCGTGATGACTTTCAAGATGGCGCACTCGAGCAAATGATGTTGATGCCCATCCCATTGCAGTTGGTTGTATTGTCCAAGGTTATCGCACACTGGTTGTTGACTGGGCTACCATTAATTTTGATCAGTCCTCTACTCGCGGTATTGCTGTCTTTGGATTTTGATACTTGGTTATCCGTTGTCTTAACATTATTGGTTGGTACACCAATACTAAGCTTTATCGGTGCGATTGGGGTCGCTTTAACGGTAGGGCTACAAAAAGGGGGAGTGCTATTAAGCCTGTTAATCTTGCCGCTTTACATCCCCATTTTGATCTTCGCGACGTCAGCGATTGACGCTGCGGCTTTGGGTGTTGCGTACAACGGGCAGTTGGCGGTACTTGGGGCAATGTTAATGGGCGCAATGACGTTGACGCCTTTTGCAATCAGCGCCGCACTTCGAGTGAGTGTGAACTAATAGCGGTACTGTTATCGTATAGCTAAGTTGAATTAATCGTCTTGTTTGAATTTATTGCGTCAGCAAAACGGAAAGTAAGACAAATTAATTATTATAATTATAGCTTTGATAGCTGTAAGC
>NZ_JAKJSY010000147.1:0-3734 GCF_050337445.1 Vibrio minamisatsumaniensis
TCATAATCTAAAACAAAGCATGAGTAGGAAGGGGAATTGTTGGGATAACGCCTGTGTTGAAAGCTTTTTCCACTCAATGAAAGTAGAAGCCGTCCAATACGAGCCGATAATGACCCGAGAAGAGATGCGCCAAGCGCTTTTTGAATACATTGAAGTTGATTATAATCGAACAAGAAGGCACAGTGCTCTTGGGTATCTAAGCCCAGTTAACTTTGAAAAACAATATGTAGCTTAATGCGGTGTCCAGTCTAACTGGAGCAGATCATACTCAATGAAATTTAGCCATAAGGTGGTTACTGCATCATCAGTACTACTGCTAGTGACAGTATCATTGCTTTCGATACAACAACTTTATACAGTAAAGAACGCTGTAGAAAGCCACGTCAATACAAGCCTAAAAGAAATGGTTTTGGGGGTAAGAGATGTTGTCGTGTCAGAAATGAATGCCAAGAAAGCATTAGCACAATCAACAACCGAAATCATTGAGAGCAATCCTCAAGATCCTGCCTACGTAAAAACAATCTTGGAAAAGCCGAAACTTAAAAGTAGCTTTCTTGCCATTGGTTTTGGTTATGATAAAATCGGTTTAGTCATTGAAAATGATGATGCTTGGGAAGCGGGTCCCGATTACGATCCTCGAACTCGTCCTTGGTACGTCGCAGCTAAGGCCAAAAACAATTTAATCGTGACCACTCCTTATGTCGATGCCTCAAGTAAAAAAGTTATCATTTCAGTCGGTACACCAGTTAAAGACAATGGACGCTTCACAGCGGGCATGTTCTACGACGTAGAGTTAACTAACCTGTCGACTTTAGTGAACCAAGTTAACTTGTTTGATGCGGGTTATTTATTCCTAGTCACGGCCGACGGCACGACCATCGCTCATCCAGATTCTAAAAATAATGGCGAAATGCTTTCAAGCTATATGCCGCAAGTCACTATCCGTGAAGGCTCTCAAGAAATTGAAGTCGACGGTAAAACACTCTTAGTTAGCTTTACTCATATTCCCAGTGAAGATTGGTACATTGGAACCGTTCTTGATAAGGACATTGCGTTCAAAACCATTGATGACTTAAAAAATAGCTCAATCATATACTCTTTGACTGCCGTTATTCTCAGTATTATTGCACTGACAATGTTAATCCGAGTGCTAATGCGCCCATTGGAAGCACTCAACCAAGCGATTCAAGACGTAGCAAGCGGACAAGGTGACTTAACTAAACGTTTAGATACCAATACAGATAAAGAATTTTCTGACCTTGCCAAAGGCTTCAACACCTTTACCGAGAACCTCCAAAATCAAATCATTCAATCGAAAGCGATTGGTGTTGAAATTAAACGTGGTACGGAAATCACGGTTGAAGGTTCAAGCAAATCAGCAAATGCGGTTAATACACAACTTCAAGAGCTTGAGCAGTTAGCGACTGCCATGAATGAAATGGCTGTAACAGCAACAGAAGTGGCAAACAATGCTCAAGGTGCCGCAGCCGCCGCTCGTGAAGCCGATGAAGCAACGCTGGACGGAACATCAGTCGTAAGTGACACAACAAAAGCAATTGATAATCTGTCTACTCGGATCGACGAGGCCGTAGCTGAAGTACAAGTACTTGAGTCAGCGACAGCAAACATCGAGACAATCCTTAAGGTCATCAACGATATTGCAGACCAAACGAACCTACTCGCATTGAACGCCGCCATCGAGGCCGCGCGTGCTGGTGAATCCGGTCGTGGGTTCGCAGTGGTTGCCGATGAAGTTCGTACCTTGGCACAACGTACTCAGCAATCTACAACTGAAATCCGCAGTATGATTGAGCAGTTGCAAGCCGGCGCAAGCTCAGTATCGAATGCAATGCATCAAAGTAAGGATACCGCCACTGACGCCGTAGGATGTGCTCAGCAAGCGAACACCTCGCTTGACCGTATCCGAGATGCGATTCAACGTATTTCTGATATGAATATTCAGATAGCTTCAGCCGCTGAAGAACAAAGCCTAGTCGCGGAAGAAATCAATAACAATACCGTTAAGATCAAAGATCTCTCAACGGAAGTCTCCAACGCAGCTCAAGACGCCAACACAGCCATGCAGGCACAAACTGAGAATGTTCGAGCACAAGATGAACTATTGAATAAGTTTATCGTGTAAAAATACGTTAAAAATGACACGAACAAAAAAGGCATGCTAGATTTTATCTAAGCATGCCTTTTCTTTGTTTATTTTAGATAGCTTGTGACTTCTGGCTTAATCTCAATCAACCATTCGTCGTCAGCATCATGCATTCATTAGGTTTAACCTCTATCGTTAACACCTTGTCCGCACATTCAAATTGTTCACCAGACAATAAGTCAGTCACCGCACCTGTCCAAGCTAATGATGCGGTTTTACTTCGCTTCGATTTGTTGATTACGACAATGCCTTTGTCGCCACGGACAAACACCAACAAGTCATCATTTGTTTCGATCACACTCATCGCTTGACCATGAACATGGTTGTGGAATTGAATCATACTTTTCATGTACGGGGCTCGCCAGTCATTCCGCCAACGAGGCTGACCACTCTTGTCTAGAATACCGCTGGTGCTTAGTTCACTGTAAACCAGTGGTACACCGCCATCTCGACCAAGAATGAAGGCATAAGCCAATTGCTCATCCACTTCATCCATCACATGCTCCAAAAACACCTCGTTATTGGGAATATCATGAGTGACCACAAACGTAATGGCTCGCATATTCGATAGTGCCTGGCCAAAACAGTAGGGGTTAATCAGAGACTTAAAGCTGCCCTGCTTGTCAAAAGCCTTGAAGATGGTGTTGAACAACGGGAAATCGTACGCACCTAAGCGAGTGTGCTTTAGGTACGGCTCAAGGAACAGTTCATACTCTTCCTCGGTCGCACCACCATCGGTAATGATCTCGCCAAAGATGTGCATATCTTCACAGATATCATCGGTCCACACCTTACGTAGATGTGACAGCGTCATGTGCTTTGCAGCATCGATGCGGAATCCTTTCACACCAATCGCTTTCAAGGCTTTTAGATACGCTCTCTGTTGTGCCACCACATTATCGTTATCCAGCAGTGTTGGTAAACCAGGATCGCTCGCACCACCGGTAATACGTCCGTTTTTCACTTCCCAAGTATCTTTCCAGTTTTTGATACCAAACGCTTCCACAAAATCGTTTTCATCAAATAACGGTTTCGAAAGATCACCAAACAAACGTATGGATGCGTAATATTCTGCGTCTTCTTGGTATGAGTTTAAATCTTGAAGGTTCGGGTACGTCAAGTCATTGCGAATACTCGACTCGTTAGCCATATGATTAAACACAACGTCTACATAGGTGCGAAGCCCATGTTGTTTTAACGTGTTGACCATCGCAGTGAAATCTTGTGTATCCCCCAACTGATTATCAATCACACGATAATCCTGCGGTTGATAACGCTGCCACCATTGAGTGCCAGAATTACGGTTGCAACCTTTAGGGCCACGTAACGACTTCATCGCAGGTGAAACTAAAACAGATTTATAACCCAACTCTTGAATCAATGGGGCGTTCTTCATTACGTCAGCGTAGCACCAGTCAAAGGCATGCAATATGACATCTGTTGCTGGGTTGCTTAACAGAGCTGAACTCTCCATGTTGTTCTCCTATCAAACTCAGTTTCAGCTTTCTAGATAAATACCAAAGCTAAAAGGCAAAGCTGTATAAATTTCATTAAGAATGACACTTATTAT
>NZ_JAKJSY010000148.1:0-3555 GCF_050337445.1 Vibrio minamisatsumaniensis
TAGCTCTTCAGCTTGCTCTGCCAATAATCGTTTGAGTTTGGCATTTTCAGTGGCGAGCTCCCTTTCTCTATCGCTGATTTTCGCATCTTTTTTGACGGCTTTACGCCACCCATAAATTTGAGATTCATATAGCGAAAGCTGTCGTGCGGCAGCAGAGACACCGACTTTCTCTGCTAACTTAAGCGCTTCGGCTTTAAATTCAGGAGCATGTTTGATTCGTGTTTTCTTAGTTGTCATTGTTCACCTCGTTAGTGATTGTACTCACTTAACTCGGTGTCCAAAACTTCTGGTGCGGATCAAGGAAACAGGTTTAGATCGTACTCTGAGATTGTTTTATGTCACATCCACACGGGCGAAGAGTAGTCTTGCTCATGTGATATACACTTCCGATATTGAGGGAGTTAAAGCAAGTCTTATAGAGAAGAAGCTTGCTCGAGAAAGTGAGATTATTAAGTTTCAGGAAAGTAGCTGTTGCGAATAATAGGAAGCCACCCTGTGTTTTGACTTACTTCAACTAATCCGTTCTTGGCGAGCTAGCACAAGGGTTCTAGCTCGTTTATGTCCAGAGGCGTGTTACGGCGACGTATCATCTATCTGTGACATATCATCTATCCGACACATTTGAGTAAGCCCAGAGGCCACAGCCGTGTCTCTGGACGACTCATCTACTACAATCTAAGTACAATACAAACCATATTTGGATATACATCATAACGACTGCAAGTATACGCAGCCTTTACCTAAAGCAGTCAGATCGTGTATGAGTCACTACACATTAAAGCTTCCCATACTTTTCTTTATATTCTAGTAGTAACTCAGATGCATTCTCGTACCTGACTCTCATATCATCATACATGCTGTACAAGGCATTAATGTGTGATAGTAAGGCCGCTACGTCATCATCTTTAGCCGACTTACTCAACTGTGATATAGCCTTCTGCTGCTTCTTATTCTGCTCTGTCAGCTTCTTATTTTTATCGGATAAATCTCTATTATCCCATTGTTCTTTTTGAACTTGCCTCGCAGTGTCTATTTTTGCCAATAGTTTAGGATAGTTATTGGCAATGTTAGAGCGTTGGCAGCCTAGATATCTCGCGATGGCATTAGCATTTATTTTTCTATCTTCACTGATAAAGAGAGCTAAAGCCTGCTCAATTTTTTCCTCTGATACTTTACCCATTATAAACCTCTTTTGTTCCATTACCTTCTATATCAGATATAGCCTTATCAGCTGATGCTAGCGTCCTTTTCAAGACACTTAAGAAGGCTTGGTATCTATCAGCTAAGCCAGCATCCATGATTCGACTAATGCCTCGCTCGGCGCTGTTTTTGGTTGCTGTCCAAAATGGTAAGTGCCTTCTAGTCGCAAAATATGTATAGCAATAAATACAGCTATCAGGAACGGCCACATTGTGCATTTTACAGCTAGAACCTGCTGCACAATAACCATGAGGTAAACCAAGGATTCCATCACTGTTTTTTGTCGCTAAGGCAATTAACTCTTGGATACTCTCTATATGTTCCTGATGGTCTGTCGAGAATATAATTCCTGATTGTCCTTTGTTTAGTTTATTGATGATATTTTTCAGTCGCTTGCCGCCGCCGCCACCTATTTCACCTTTTATAGCGCTTTCAACAATATCGGTAATTGCTTCCTCTGTTAAAAGAGCATCAAATCCCTCGATAAGATTTCTTAAATCATCAACCGCCTCAAAACCACGTTGAGCATAAACAAATGTGACCATCTCGCTCATATGCTTAAACTGTTGGGATATATGATGAATATCACCTAACTTATTGGCAATAATGAACCACGCAAAACTATGCCTCAACATATGAGGCGTAACTCTGAAAATATCTCCTACTTTATWTTTAACTCCTCTCATACCAGAGTTTGCACTTACTGATTTATAATTGCATTTGTATTTTTTTAAAAAATCAATATCAGACTCTGTTACTTTAACTTCAATTAAATCTAACGCTACAGCAGTCGTTCCTTGCCCAGAAGTATCAGTGTTAATTGGTTTGGTTGGTTTAGGAAACCAGAGGTTTCCTTTTTGTGATGCGTAGTTAAATGCGAAGAGGTAATTATTTTCAAGAGCTTCTTTAAATAGCTCCGCGTTCCTTTCACTAATTTTTGAAGGGTAGTATTCTAGAATTAGCTTAATTCTATCATAATAGACAGCATTAACATCACTTAATAACTTCATAGCATCATACACTTGTTTACAGGACACCCAATCAAGAACAACATCCTCATTGGTATATTTCCTCAACGTTGACTCAATGAAATATTTCACCTTCCCGTTTTCTCTTTTACACTTATGAGAGCTATTTTTTGTTGCTTTGCCTTCCGATACCCTAAATCCTGTAAGGGCTAGCAACATAGTAAAGGCATAAGGAGTTATTCTTCTTATCTTCTCCCTTAGCCCCCTATATTCAACAACCTCATCTTTACTCAGCATTCTAGGTAATATACTTAAAACACTCTGATTCACATTTGGATTTCTTAATGCGTAAGCTTCAAAATTGACATTAACTTTTTTCCCTAGGGCGATAAACCGTTTTATGTCCTTTTTATTTTCAAATAATTTACTACATTCAGAAATTATTTTTTTCTGAATCATCGATGGAACTAATGGGTGTTTCAGTCGGTTGATAGTATCAGCTTTAGTTCGTTTGGTCTTAGTGTTAGCCTCAATAACTTCCTTTGAAAACTCTTGATTTATGAAGTTCAGCTCTAGCAATACGGTCAAGGAGTCCTTGACCACACCAACTGTTGACGGACCATGCTTCTGCCTATAGTTAATATAAGATGAAACAACATCATTAAACTTCAACTTTGGTAATTCACCTAATTCATGAAATGATTCATAACCTCTGGAGTTAAGATACTTTGAGAGTCTTATCAGTTCTTTTATTATTCTTGAAGATGTACTGAACCTTTTTGTGGCACCGCCTAGTTTAGTACCACGCTTAGCTATTAAGATAAAAATCGTTTTTACTTCAAACTCGAATATAGGAAGCGTCTCTATTACGAGTCTTTTCTCAGTTTTATTTGGTCTAAACTTATTACCTTTAAAATTGTAAGTTTCGCCGCTCAACTGTGAATCGTAGACAATAAAATCAGGTGTTTCATTAATTTCTTTCAATGTTAGCCTGTTAATTTTGTAGCTTCCATCTTGCTCTTGAGACACTAGCTTATCAAACACTTCATCCAATTTATTCATGGCTATTACCTACAATATTAGATAATGGAAATGCAAACTCCCAATCAGGGTGCAGCCCCTTTGTCTCAATTAGAGATCTCGCTTTATTAACAATATCTGGCTTAGATGCTTCTATGAAAGATATAATGTCATCAACTCTCTTTGACAATATGTCAACGAACTCCCTCTGGTTTTCAGGGTCTTCATTGTTGACTATAGCTCGCTCCATTGATGATATGACATATTCTTTATATGACAATAACTTCCACATATGGTCTGCGTCTTTCACTACTTTAAAATACTTACACCAAATACAAGAAAGAAAATCGCCGCAATACTTATTGTC
>NZ_JAKJSY010000149.1:0-3539 GCF_050337445.1 Vibrio minamisatsumaniensis
GATGTATCACAACCAAAGCTTTGAAGATGCAGATGCACTGATAGAGAAAATTAAAGAATACATCGAGTACTACAATACCAAACGTATAAAAGTGAAACTAAAAGGCCTGACTCCGATAGAATATCGAACTCAGGCCTTGAAAGCCGCTTAACAGAAATGTCCAACTTTATGGGGTCACTTCATAGAGCGGCTTTAGAGTAATCGAGAAATATGGTCGACTTAATCGAGCTTTGATTGTATGAAAGCTAGGATTTCTTCCATAGTGGAATCATCCACTTTCTTTAAATTCAGCGCTAAGTTTGAACCTTTGCGGCTATAAGAGGCACGGCCTTTGATAAGGTCAACTTTTGGAGAAGCTTTCTTGGTGGGTACTGGGGCCAATTCAAGAATCCAACCTTCCAATGTTTCTGTTACGTCTTTCGTTAAACGCGTTACACCTTGTGCTTCACTACGCTGCCAGACAAAACCTTCAGAAGCATCACATTTAGTCAGCAGTGTTTGTTGTTGCTCGTGAGTTAACCCACTAAATTGCTTATGCAACTTTACAATCGTAGGGCGGCCAAGATCGCTCACATTAGGGTAAGCTTGCAATAACTCAAGTGGCAAAGCCGCCGCTTTTAATGCGCCACTCACCAAAGCTTCGCTACACTGGAACATTTTCGCCAGTGCTTTTTGATCATCAGCTTCCCCTTTATCCAATTTGGCTTGCATCTCCCGACCTTTCTCGTAAAGAGAAAGCGGTTTATGAGCATTAGCAACATCAGATAGGAATTTTGCGTGTTCACCGTTAATGTTTTCAGCGACATAGATAAGGAACTCTTTGTCAGCCAAAATACATGACATACGACGACGGCTACCATCAAGCACTTCAATCTTGCCGTCTTTGTTCTTACGACCAACCGCTGGATACTGCTGCCCACGCTCTTTTAACGTAGTCAGAACGTCAGAAAGCGCATGTTCATTTAAGAAAGATTGCTCACGAGCATTCTCTTCAAAAACCACGGTTCGAGAAGCAACTTCAGCCGCTGGGATTCGAACTAATTCAAAAGAAACCAAGTCCTCACCAGCGACAGAAAGCTCGATCACCTGAGCCTGTTCTTTTGCCGCTGTCTGCGCTTCTTGTGGCGTTGCTACGCGACGTTTATTTGCTTTTCCAAATAGCTTTGCATTTAAGTCAGATGTTTTAATTGCCATTGATATTATCCCTGATTAAGTGAAGGCCAGTTGCTATGTAATACACGCTCTAGTTCTAGAGCACTTTTTTGTACGGCGTCTTGGGCGACAGCCAGAGTTTTCTTCCCCCCCTCAAAGTCGCTAACCGTTAGGTCGAAAACCGTGCTGTAAGTATCGGCGCACGTTTCAAAAGCTCGACTTCTAGGAATGGTTGCCATCATGACTTGGTCATTCAACAGATAGTTCATCTCAGTTAAAACTGATACCTGCTTCTTGTTGTCGTCTTCAAACATCGTTGGCATCAAACGAACAAACTCTAGCCCTTTCCAATCGTCAGGAAACATTTCGTACACAGTTGGCAAGTGTTGGAAGAAGTTCACCGTTGAAGCCCAATCCAAACGCTTTGCTGCACATGGAATCAGAAGTGCGTTCGACGCGTACATTGCGTTCCATACGAGAGGATCAACATGCGGGCCAGTATCAATCATAATGACGTCAAAATCATAAGCAATTTTATCGATAAGCTTTTCTTTTAAAAGACGAACGATATCTAGTGACTGATCTTGCGCTAGGCTTTGCCATGCTTCAGCGTTAAACATCGCATCTTCAGGAAAGGCCGAAATCGTTTTTAAGTTTGGATACTGAGTAGGAAGCAGTACATTCCTGCGGAGAAACTCTAGGTCAACGTCTTGGCCTTCAGGCACGTTGTCCAGCATGATATCGACCGCAGAATAGATATTATCGTGCTCTGCACCACTAATTTGCGGGTTTAAAAACAGACGTAAAGAACCTTGAGGATCCAAATCAATCAGACAGATACGGTAACGCTTGTCCAAATTGAGGGACAAGCAAGCCGCCAAATGGACAGCTGTCATTGATTTACCCGTACCACCCTTTTGGTTCTGTACGTTGATAACCCATGGTTTATTGTCAGTATGCTGCTTACGTTGATGAAACTTAGGGACTTCTGCCGCATCCATCAACATGTGCGCTTCAGTCAATGAAATAGAGTAATGATTGGCATTGTTTTTTGTAAATTGATGACCATCCGCCTCAAGCTTAGTGATCGCTTCATCCAATTTTCGACGAGTTAACCCCGAACGAGTCTCCATCATCGCTTTAGACATTGGAGGGAAATGTTCATCACTTCGCTCTTCCAAAATAATCTCAATGCGGTCAGCCTGAACTTGTTGAGTTTGTTCGGCTAACTGATAGAGCTTATCAATCGTTTGTTCTCTTTTCATTGCCAGTTCCCGTAATGATTAACTAAGAACAAATTGTACAGCGATTAACATAAAAATCAACAAAAACATGAACATTCATTTATGAGTTAAATCACATAAAATAGACTCTATTGTTACAATTTAATGATATGACGTGTTAGAGGAGCACAAAAAAACGGTATTTTTTCAGCTCTAACCCGTGTCATTTCTACCTCACATTTAAAGTGYTACATTGTCACTAATTTACAATGTAAATAGATTAATCAAAAAAACTCGGAACGATTGAAATACAACCATAGATTACGGTTCATGTAATTTTCAGTTGAAATAGGCCCCCCTTTCATCAGTTACGAACAGAAAATGACGAGAAGGGGAGGCGAAACAAAATATCCGTGCCGTAAAAATAACCATCAGACAAACCGTGTTAACCTTTATTCGGAAGAATGATCAAGATATACCATACTGACAAAATAATAATAATGTGATATCACGAAGCATGATCAAGGGATAATTTTAACCGTATTGATCATAATAAGTGCTAAATCGAAATGATCAATATACGGAAAAATGATCAAGTAAATAGAACAACGGAAGCATGTAATTTAAGTGCTAAATTACGGGCAAATGCTTTTGGAATGGGGATTTAACAATAACAAGGCTTGATTGATTGATAATTCAATCGACACAGACAGAGAACAGTCAAACATAACGATTCTATGATCATGCTTCCAAAGCAATACGCTTCAGCCATCCATACATCAAAACAACTCGTTGACGCTGAGTACGGACTAAATATTGTGCAGAAAAGGGGGAGTACAACAAAAAGAGCCGCTTCTTGATCATCGTTCCGTTAAAATTTACGCCCCGAAATACCGCCATTAATGACTTAGGGTTCATAAAGAAAGCCATGACAAATGTTGGACTGTGGATAAGCTGTACAAGAATAATGATCATGCTTTCGAATCAATAATGATCATGCTTACAATGACTTAATGATCATTGTTCTGACATTTTATGATCATGCTTTCTTTCGTATAATGATCATCGTTGCGAGCTGGCTATGATCATTCTTTCACACGGTAATTATTTTACTTCTTAAAATTCAACCGCTTAAACAGAACGTTTCAGCCAGATCATTAGATC
>NZ_JAKJSY010000024.1:0-57886 GCF_050337445.1 Vibrio minamisatsumaniensis
ACTTCATATAAAGTAATACAATATGAGGTTTATTCATACCCATTCGTCACCAAATGATGAGCAGAATCACACAATCACCCATAAACCATTGATTATGATACCAAACAAGCCATAGCAGACATTTGTTAATTTGTTGATTTATTTACGTCATATCAAGTATCACCTGATCAATATCACACTATTGTAGATGTATTGTATTACAATTAAACTTATTATCTTATGATAATGCTCAATAGTATTTTTACCGATTTAAACCGATTAGGAGACACACAATGAACGCTTTCTTTATTTTAGATGAAAACCCATGGGAAGAACTTGGCGGCGGAATTAAACGTAAAATCGTTGCTTATACTGACGATCTTATGGCTGTACACCTATGTTTTGATAAAGGCGCTATTGGCCATCCTCATACCCACGAGATCCACGACCAAATCGGTTATGTGGTTCGTGGCAGCTTCGAAGCTGAAATTGATGGGGAGAAGAAAGTGCTTAAAGAAGGCGATGCTTACTTCGCCCGTAAACACATGATGCACGGTGCGGTTGCACTAGAGCAAGACAGCATCCTTCTTGATATCTTCAACCCTGCGCGTGAAGATTTCCTAAAATAATAACGAGCGCAACCTCAGTTGCTAAGGTAAGCATATGAAATCATTAAACATCGCGATCATTGGCGAGTGCATGGTTGAGCTACAAAAGAAACAAGACGGGCTTAAGCAAAGTTTCGGTGGCGATACACTAAATACAGCACTTTACCTGTCGCGCTTAACTAAAGAGCAAGATATCAACACCAGTTATGTGACGGCATTAGGTTCTGACCCATTCAGTGCTGATATGTTAGAAAAGTGGCAAGCAGAAGGCATCGACACGAGCTTAATTGCTCAGCTTGATCACAAACAACCCGGGCTTTACTACATCGAGACCGATGAAACGGGTGAACGCAGCTTCCACTACTGGCGTAGTGATGCTGCCGCGAAGTTCATGTTTGATCAGCAAGACACGCCAGCTCTACTTGATAAGTTACTCACTTTTGATGCGATTTATCTAAGTGGCATTACGCTTGCTATCCTAACAGAGAATGGGCGTACACAGCTCTTTAACTTCTTAGACAAATTCAAGGTTCAAGGCGGTCAAGTATTCTTCGACAATAACTACCGACCTAAACTTTGGGAAAACCAAGAAGAAGCTATCTATTGGTATTTGAAGATGTTGAAGTACACTGACACCGCTCTATTGACGTTCGATGACGAACAAGAGTTGTACGGCGACGAAAGCATTGAACAGTGTTTAGCACGTACATCTGAGTGTGGCGTGAAAGAGATTGTTATTAAACGTGGCGCGAAAGACTGCTTAGTGGTTGAAAGCCAAAACGCACAATACGTTGCGCCAAATCCAGTAGACAACATCGTTGATACGACTGCCGCTGGCGACTCGTTCAGTGCAGGCTTCTTGGCCAAGCGCTTGAGCGGCGGTAGTGCTCGTGATGCTGCATTTTCAGGTCATATTGTGGCAGGAACCGTAATTCAGCATCCAGGTGCTATCATTCCTCGAGAAGCGACGCCTGATCTGTCTCTATAATTACGCACTTTAACTATTAATCAAGGGTTTGCTTAGTTGAAAGCAGGCCCACATTTAACGTGAGAAAGAATTCATGACGACATTAAATGAACAACTAGCAAACCTAAAAGTAATTCCTGTCATCGCGATCAACCGTGCTGAAGACGCTATCCCTCTAGGTAAAGCGTTGGTTGAAAACGGCATGCCATGTGCAGAAATCACGCTACGTACAGAATGTGCAATCGAAGCGATTCGCATCATGCGTAAAGAATTCCCAGACATGCTAATCGGTTCAGGTACTGTACTGACTAACGAGCAAGTTGACGCATCTATCGAAGCTGGTGTTGATTTCATCGTAAGCCCAGGTTTTAACCCACGTACTGTTCAATACTGTATCGACAAAGGTGTTGCAATCGTACCGGGTGTTAATAACCCGAGCCTAGTTGAACAAGCGATGGAAATGGGTCTTCGCACGTTGAAATTCTTCCCAGCTGAACCGTCTGGTGGTACTGGTATGCTTAAAGCACTAACAGCGGTTTACCCTGTAAAGTTCATGCCGACAGGCGGTGTAAGCTTGAAGAATGTAGATGAATACCTATCGATCCCTTCTGTACTTGCGTGTGGCGGTACTTGGATGGTTCCAACTAAACTTATCGACGAAGGTAAGTGGGATGAACTAGGTAAACTGGTTCGTGATGCGGTTGAATTTGTGAATAAATAGATATTTATTTACCTTTTAATCAAAAAAGCGAGCCCAGAGCTCGCTTTTTTACGCATAAGAGACGATGAATAGGTTTCTTTTATTTTTAATCATATTTCTTTCAATTTTGAGCCCTCTTCATCAAAACTCTTCGCGAGTTCAGTGATTAGCGAATACAGCTAATTTGTATTATTATAATAACAAAAATAAATAATCAGTGATTTGCAAACAACAACACGCCTTAGCCCATAAAACTCAAGAAAAAGCGCTTTAAATGGCCTATATGCAATAAAACAATAAAGCAAACATGCGCTTTAGATCACGATAAAGACATATTGTAGTACAAATAAACTCATAAACAGAGTAACCTAGGTTCCAGTTAATTATGATATTTAAAAGGCTGAAAAGATGACTATTGATACTTTTGTTGTTCTCGCCTACTTCCTCTTTTTAATCGCGATTGGTTGGATGTTCCGTAAGTTCACCACATCGACTAGTGATTACTTTAGAGGAGGCGGCAAAATGTTGTGGTGGATGGTTGGTGCAACAGCCTTCATGACACAGTTTTCAGCATGGACGTTTACAGGTGCCGCAGGACGCGCGTTCAATGACGGTTTCGTTATTGTAATCCTATTCTTAGCCAATGCTTTTGGCTACTTCATGAACTATATGTACTTCGCTCCAAAGTTCCGCCAACTTCGTGTGGTAACGGCGATCGAAGCTATTCGTCAGCGCTTTGGTAAAACGTCTGAACAGTTCTTCACATGGGCAGGTATGCCGGACAGCCTTATCTCTGCAGGTATTTGGCTAAACGGTCTAGCGATCTTTGTAGCAGCGGTATTCAACATCCCAATGGAAGCTACCATTGTGGTTACGGGTCTGGTTCTGGTATTGATGGCAGTAACGGGCGGCTCTTGGGCGGTTGTTGCTTCTGACTTCATGCAAATGCTTGTAATCATGGCCGTGACAATCACTTGTGCGGTAGCAGCTTACTTCCACGGTGGCGGCTTAACGAATATCGTTGCTAACTTCGACGGCGACTTCATGTTAGGTAACAACCTAAACTACATGAGCATCTTCATCCTTTGGGTTGTGTTCATTTTCGTGAAGCAGTTCGGCGTTATGAACAACAGCATCAACGCTTATCGTTACCTCTGCGCAAAAGACAGTGAAAATGCCCGTAAAGCAGCAGGCCTTGCGTGTATTCTGATGATTATTGGCCCACTAATTTGGTTCCTACCACCTTGGTATGTGAGTGCATTCATGCCAGACTTTGCCCTTGAGTACGCTTCAATGGGTGACAAAGCCGGTGATGCTGCTTACTTAGCATTCGTTCAACATGTTATGCCAGCCGGTATGGTTGGTCTGCTTATGTCAGCAATGTTCGCTGCAACGATGTCTTCTATGGATTCAGGTTTGAACCGTAATGCTGGTATCTTTGTCATGAACTTCTACAGCCCTATTCTTCGCCAAAATGCGACGCAGAAAGAACTGGTCATCGTCAGTAAGATAACCACTATTATGATGGGTGTTATCATCATCGCTATTGGTTTGTTTATTAACTCTCTACGTCACTTGAGCTTGTTCGATATCGTAATGAACGTGGGGGCATTAATTGGCTTCCCTATGCTTATCCCTGTATTACTTGGTATGTGGATTCGCAAGACGCCAGACTGGTCGGGGTGGTCGACATTAATTGTGGGTGGCTTGGTTTCTTACATATTCGGAATCTCGCTTGAAGCAAAAGATGTAGAACATTTATTTGGCCTAGACACCGCTCTTTCTGGTCGTGAATGGAGCGACTTAAAAGTGGGTCTAAGCTTAGCTGCTCACGTCGTGTTCACTGGTGGTTACTTCATCTTATCTTCTCGCTTCTATAAAGGCCTAACGCCAGAGCGTGAGAAAGAAGTAGACCAACTGTTCACTAACTGGAATACGCCGCTTATCGCAGAAGGTGAAGAGCAACAAAACCTCGATACGAAACAACGTTCAATGCTTGGGAACCTTATCAGCTTAGCGGGTTTCGGTATCCTAGCAATGGCTTTGATTCCAAACGAACCGACAGGACGCTTGTTGTTCCTACTTTGTGGTTCAATGGTCCTAACCGTTGGTATCCTGTTGGTTAATGCATCAAAATCTGCAGCGAAGACAGGCAAAACGCGCATTACTAAGTAATGAAGTAACCGCTAACGTTTAAAATGAATCCCATGTTATCAATTTGATAGCATGGGATTTTTGTTGTTATCGACAAATCATACCAATCGTAGTAAATAACGGGTCATCCTAGTACGCTTATCGTTCTGCTTTCCCCCTGATACTCTCCTCTATATTTATCTTTTTCCCAACTATTCCAATGGTTTGATCTCTTTTTGATTCTCTTTCTGTTACTTTTAGTAATAAGACAAACACAACAGATAATCATAATGAAAAAAACATCACTATTACTTGCTTCCATTGTTCTTTCGCTTTCTGGTGTAGCACAAGCTGACCAATTACAAGACATTCAAAAATCGGGCGTACTTCGAGTGGGCACGACTGGCGACTACAAACCTTTTTCTTATTTCGATGGCAAAACGTATTCCGGTTATGACATCGACGTCGCTAAGTATTTTGCAGAACAATTGGGGGTAGAGTTAAAAATCGTTCCTACCCAATGGAAAAATCTACTGACCGATCTCGATAGCGACAAGTACGACATCGCAATGGGTGGTATAACGCGAAAAATGCAACGCCAACTCAACGCGGAACAAACTCAAGGTTACATGACCTTCGGTAAGTGTTTCTTAGTGGCGAAAGGCAAAGCTGAGCAGTACAACAGCCTAGAGAAAGTAAATCGCTCTTCTGTTCGTGTAGGAGTGAATATTGGCGGAACCAACGAGGCTTTTGCAGACAGCCATTTGAAAAATGCGACCTTCACGCGCTTTGACAATAATCTCGATGTGCCAAAAGCCGTTGCAGAAGGCAAAATCGATGTGATGGTCACCGAAACCCCAGAGGGTCTGTTTTATCAAGTGACAGACAAGCGCCTTGAAGCCGCTCGCTGTGAAACCCCTTTCACCAATGGTCAATTCGGTTACCTGATTCCTAAAGGTGAGCAGCGCTTGTTGAACACTGTCAATTTCATGATGGATGAAATGAAATTGAAAGGCGTTGAAGATGAGTTCCTGATCCATAACTCACTAAAATAATCTTAATTCTGATGGTGATAAAAAAGAGGCCAGCATCGCTGCTGGCCTCTTTCGTTCGGGTTTAACTGTTCATTTCTAACGACTCACAATACGCCATCTGTCGTTAACCATGAGTGATCACATTTTGTTGCACTAGCGCATCAAGAATATCTGAAGGCATAGTACTCGTTAACGTTAGTTGAGGCGCAAGATCTTCGACCACAATCACTTGTTCAGTAAAACCTAAACCATCAGGGTTAATAGTTAGCTCTACATCATTACCCTCCACTTTCGCACCGACATGTTGCAGCAGCGTCGCCATATTCACCGTGGCATCTTTCAATTCAGGAAGTACTTCTCTCAAGTCAATTTGATCACCCTCGGAAAGGTTAAAGTCGGTAATGGTATCTTCTACGCCATCTTCAATGTTCAACCAGACAAACGAATCCATACCGTCGCCACCTGTCAAAATATCTGAGCCTCCACCGCCAATCAGTATATCGTTACCAGCACCGCCAACCAGCGTATCGTCACCGGCTCCCCCTTCCAGTCGGTCATTGCCAGAGCCCGCGATTAGGTCAGTCGCGTTTGTGCCCGCAAGCAGTTGTACATCATCGCTTTCCGAAGCCAAGTTAATATCGACCGCGTCAGATACAATATTCAGATTGAGGTCTATTGAAGCCGATGTTGCAGTATCATTGTTGTCGGTCTCTTCAGAAACCGCCTCAACTTTAAACGTGTAATTACCCGGATTTTGAGCGAGACCAACCGCCTTTAGGCTATCAATTGCATCCGCAGTCGCAACCCAAACACCCCCTCCGAGGTCAGTCACAGAGCCAACGTCACTGGTGATTTGAGCACCCGCTGGGACATCACTAATGTGCAGCGTTAGCTCTTCGGTGATGTCCGTTAAGGCCGCGATAATGCCTACCAAAGGAATACCACTCGCACTGACAGACTGGCTCGCAGTAATGTTTCTCACATAATTCGCTGCCGTATCAATAGACAGGGTTGGCGCATTGGCGACGGGCGTCACCGCAATGTTGTAAACGACAGGTGCTGTCTCTATTGCGATACCCGAAGGGTTTCCGCTATCTTTGGCGATGACTTCTAAGCCTATACTATTGGTTGGAGAGAGACTTGCATCAAGGTAAACGCCATTGGGGCTCGTTGGTGTATCAATTAGTGCATTGAGATCGCTCAAAGTACCAACTAATACGACCGATCCGGTATTATTGCCGTTGACCACCACTGTGGTTCCTGTCGGAAGCGATACATTCAATGTACCGTAGTCGACAGTCAGCGTGACCGTCATCAGGTCATTCGAGAATGTATTCACATAATCTGGATCACTCACATTGATGCCACTGATTAACTGACCGGCGTCTTCGTCAATCACCGTTGTGATACCACTACCATTAACAACCGGCGTATCGTTCACTCCTTCCACTGTCACGGTGATCTCCGCCGTATCGCTTAAGAAGTCATTGGCGCCATTGGTGGTACCGTCATCCTCTATGGTATAGGTGAACTTAACGTCACCGTTATATTCATCAGCTGCGGTAAATACCCAGTATGGACCGGTAATCGCAGGATCATCAGCACCTCCCACGTTATCAAAGCGCTGTAGTTGCCCTTGTCCTTGCGTAAGGGTAACACTGGTGACGGTGAGATTATGGTTCTCGACATCAGAGCTTGCGGCAATTAAGTCACTTTCAATGATAACAAGTTGGCCTTCCTCAGCAATCAAACCTAAATCAACGTCTGTCGCGACAGGAGCATCATTCACTTCCGTCACTTTAATAGTGAAGGTCGTTTGATTGGTTTGAGCGGTATTCGGATCTCCAGCATCAATCAGACCGTTATTACCACCATCATCCAATGTTGCCTTTATCGTGACTAAACCATTCTGGTTGAGGTAATTCTGGTCTGGGTCAGGCTTGAACGTCACCGCCCCACTGCTCAGTGCAGTATTGATATCCGCTTCTTTACCTGTAATCACCAGAGAGCCATCCGGCTGCAATACAAACGTCACATCAGGTGAGCTTGTAAACTCAAATACACCTTGTGCTCCCGGCAATGTTTGGTCGACTTGAAGCGTCAGCTCATACGGAGCGTCTGGGTTATCAAAGTTTGCGTCGACGTCGTAGAGACTAAAGTTGTCGATGGCAACGCTGATGTCTTCTGATGTTTCAATATTGGTGACGTTCACAAACGTTGGTTGATCGTTGATAGGATCAACCACTAAATCAACAGTGAAGCTGGTCGGTGTACCTAAGTATTCTGTGTTGTCTGCGTCGGTATCCACAGAACGAACCGTAATTTGTAATGGGCCATTAATGCCCAAAACATTACCGGTATCGCTGTTGTGTTCACCTGAATTGAATACAATCTTATCGAGCGACTGTGCTAGTACATCCAACGTCCAGATCTGTGTCGTTGAATCATAGCTTCCCAAGGTCATTCCGTCTGGGTAATAGATAGCGGCATCTTGAGGAACGCCCACAACTTCTACTCGAAGTGTTTCAGCAGCATTTTCGCTATACGTTCCGTTTCCGGTTGCCGAAAGCTCTTTATCCAAAATCGTTGCATTGATTTCGATATCAATGTTTTGACCTTCACTACCTGTAACAGAATTGGTCGGGTTAGTATCAACATCATCACCCACTGGCACCACATGCAGTTTGAAACTTGGTAAGTTTGCCGCGGCAGTTGGTACGCCTAGCAAAGACTCTTGCGTAAACACTTGAACACCAAACTCAGCCGTACCACTGAAGTTTTTAGGTGGTAAGACAGATAGCTCACTCAGATCGAACGTCAGCCTAGCAGCTTGAGGCAGTTGAACACTCCACTCACCGCCACCATTGTTTTTCACAGTGTAAGCCGAGGTAGTATCTGCACTCATTAAGAAGCCATCTGGCACACCCGTAAATTTAATCGAAACGAACTGCTCTGAACCATCAAGGTCAGTTAGGGCAATCGATACAGGGCCTGTACCTGACAATGAAATGAGCTGGTCTTCCATCCCCGTAATCTCGATAACATCAGGATCGCTACCCGGACCAGTGACAGACACATCATCCACCACAGGTACGACGTCAAAGTTGACACTGGTAGAGAAAGTATCAGAATCGACCGAGCTGCCTATCGGAGAAACGCTGTCATTGTAGGTTGCTGTATCGGTCACTGTCCCACTAACATTCACTTGTACCTGATTGACGTCATTGCCTGTTGGGTAGTTTAGCGCAGGTCGAAATAAGACGTTATCTAACGCACCTGCGTTGATCTCCGCTTCACTGAACGTCACCGATGTGCCTAATGAAGTACCCGTGCTGTCATAGAATGCACCTATAGAAGGGTCGTCCAACGTTAAAGTAATGGACGTAAATGCTTCTTGGCCACCTTCGACGCCGGAAACCTGATCCGAAATGGTCGAATTGAAGTCAAGCTGAATATAGGTGTCTTCATAACCGACTGGATCTTGCCCAGCTTGACCGTCGGTATCAACAGGATTAAAGGCATCATCAAGAGAACCCACGACATTGACCTCAATCGTTGGATCCGTCTCAGCATCTGGTGCGACTTTGATGATAACTTCAGTCACTAAAGTTTTTTCATCACCAGACTGTGTATCTTTGGTCACGATGGTGATTGGTAACCTAAAGTCACCAGAGTAGTCGGCGGGTAGATTCAGTAACAAGCCAGATGAATCGACAGCGACACCTTGCTCGACGGTTGTCTCGTAAACATATTTCCCGTTCACAAAGTCAACATCACTTCTTCCCGACAGGCTAATTGGGAATGATGTACTGGCATCAATCACTAGCGTGCCATCAATGATCACCGTCACTTGGTCAGGAGAGTCATCTCGCCCAGTAAAGCTTACAATGCCGTTTAGGGCTGCGCCAAGATCAAGCTGAACATCTTCAACAGCGTCAATGACACTATCGGGTACTACCGCAATATCTGCCGCCACTTTATCTGGAGCCGTCAACACTTCGGGGTAAGAAAGCGTGACTTCACCATTGCGTTGTACTTGAACAGAGGACTCATTGTTAGCATCACCGGGATCCGAGACTAATGTGTAGAGTGTCATCTTAATATCATTGAAGTTGCCGACAACGTCGTCAGCATCATTGCCAGGAGTAAAATCTAATCCATTAGGAGCACTGACACTGAAAGCGTCTTCATTGGTCACAACCCAACGCCCACCACCTTCATACGAAGCGCCTGTTACTAACAACTGCCCCAAAATATCATCCGATAACGCACTGCCGTCTGTGTTAGTCAGTTGAACGATAACTTCATCGACTTGCTCTTCGACTGTGCTTAAATCGGTTTCTTGATATCGAACGACGTATTCATCGGTAATTGAAGTGTTATCACTATTGGTCGTAAATTTAATAACGCCATTGGCATCAGCCGTAATCGTAGTGAGATCGCCAGAACCATCTTCGTTTGAAACGACAATCTTGTTGTCGGCATCTCCAGGTTCAACGACAGGTCTCACACGTACTTCAATAGAACCATTGATAGTAGCAGTAGCAATACCCTGACCGGGATCCGTTGCATCAACATACTCATGATCGCGCTCTTCGATCATGACCACCGTACTAAGGGTAAAGTCGGTGCTTGAATCTTGTGCGGGTGTGATCTGAATAAAATTATTGTTCAGCGCAATTTGAGTAAACTCTTCAGCCGTCTGGCCACTCTTCGGCGTGATGGTTAAAGTGCCAGCAGAGGCATCGTAAACCCAAGTTACATCGCCATTAACCACAACACTTTCAACATCTGTCGGAATGGCACTGATGGCAATAGAAGTGAAATGCTCATCATCATCAATATAATCAGTACCCTCTGGGTGCCAATCAATACTGATCGCCGTATCTTCATCGCCATTAGTGACTGTGCTGTACGTGGCCGAGGTATCGATTCTAGGTTCGACTAGCACTCGCACTTCTTGGTCAAACGTAAGCGTATGACCGTCATTCTCAGTCACGATCACTTTACCCTGAATGTGAATGTTCTCGGTTGAAGAATCGACGGGTCTGATACGGATTCCTGAGGTTTTACCCGCGTCAGTGATGTTCGCTTCGTAGATAGGTTTAGACAGATCAGGGCTACCACCCGGACCAGTTTCGTAACCGACAAAGTTAAGGTCAATAATGGTACCGTCACCGTCTTCCAGAATAACGCCATCAGGAATACCCGAGAGGATAACGGTTATGGATTCTGAACCGTCGTCAGGTAATGGGGTTTGATCTACAGCTGCAGGATCAGGTCTTCTCTCTCCCGACAACACGGTGAAATCAAGCTCGGCGTAGCTATCTCCATTCTGGCTCTCTTGGATCGTGGTTTGCACACCACTTGCAGGGTCAGGATCGGTATCAGGTATTGCAGTCCATGCCGTTCCGCTAGTACCGCCGTAAGGAATATCTGCGACACCTTTAACTTCAACGTTAACCGTTTTAGTCCCTAGGATTTCTTCATCAACTTGCGCCCCTGTAGAGAGGTTCGCGGTGTCTTTAACCACACCGGTTACATCAAAAGTAAAATCGACATTACTGTGTTTAGTCGGAACGATCTCTACATTGGCTAAGTCGGAATACGCCACTTCCTGATAATCAATACCGTTAATAGTGATTGTAGGAACTGGGGTCGTAGTTCCAAGGAAATAAAGCACCGCACCTTCAGTAATATTGCTGATACGAACAAACAACTCTTCAGAACCATCGGTATCCACAGACCCTGTCATGGTGATGACTTCATCTAGCGTGAACGCATCTTTGTTGTCCAAAGCTCCAATGTAATTTGGATCATCGATATTGTCTTCGTTGATCTTGATACGATTCACACTGAATTTTCCAGGATCGGCGTCAGCAGTCACGTCAATAATGATATTTTGTTCAACAGAACGCGCCGTCGTTTTATCTAAGCCACCGTTGGCTGAATCATCATATGGGTTCAGTGTCTCTTCAGTAATGGCTGTCGCTTTGAACTCAATTTGCCCCGAGAAGTTATCGATCGGATTGACGACTGTGCTATTGATATCACCAGCTGCAATAATGTAAACACCATTCACCGGCGTTAGCACTGTGCCATTTTGATCAAGCAGTTCAAACTTCCCATCCCCTTGAACGGCTTCCAGTTCATAAGTCATCGTCTCGGTGCGGCTGTTATCTTGCGAATCCGCATTCAACTGCAACGTCACGTTGTCTTGATCTTCATTCACTTGATACTGATAAGTGCTATTGGCGTCATCCCATGTTGCAATATCCGCTACCGCTTCAATCTCAATTCTGAAGTTTGAGTTTACGCTGTGGTCAAGCGTACCATTGTTATCAATGTCGAGTTGATAGTTAATGCGCACGCCATTGTTATTTGAACCAAAGTTTTGGTCTGGTACAAAGAACAAATTATCGATGGTCGCGATGGTCTGCCTTGCCTCATTCGGATTTGGAGCAAAGCTTTGTTGCATCTCTGGAGGACCAAATAAGATGTCACCGTTGGGTTGAGTCGTTAGCTTATGATACTCAGCACCATCAAAGTAATAAAACGTCCCTCTGTGATTGCTGTTTTGAATCGTCAGTTGGCCAATAGACTCGTTATTATCTTGGTCATACAAGTTAACTTGCAGTGCAACTTGCGCTGGCGCATTAGGCAAACCACTCTGGTTGTCTTGAATATTTTCAAGCGTCGGCGAATCGCCTGTTGCATAAGGTATCGTTGAATCTCTGCCCGCATCCTCAAACGTGGTTACTTTCAATGAGATTGCAGTTGAATCTCTATCCGTAATCGTAATATCTAACGGCGTCGATGAAATATCAGAATCGCCATCGGTAGCGATCACATTGATAGAGAAGTCGATGGTTTCGCCATCGTGGTCTAGATACCCGTTGGCTCTGAATTCAATTTCACCATTTGAGTTAATACGTAATAGACCTAGCTCTCTGGTTACGATACCACTAACGTCATTAGTTTGTTCATAAACACGAACTTGTTGGGTGCCACTGTTTAAATCGAAACCATCACTGTAAGGACCGCTATTTCCAGTACGAAAAACAATATCACTGCCATTGCTAGTCATGCCTTCAATTCGGCTCAGCACTGCTCCATCGGCGCCGACATCGGTCGCGTTAGCAAACATGTTAACTTTAGAGCCGTTGTAGTTCTGGCCTTCAATACGAGTAATCGATTGTGTTGTGACCAGAGGAACATCATCCATCACCGAGATTTTCAGATCGATAGCATTCGATTGGTCTTGGTCGAAATCTTCTGCCACAACAGAAAAGTTAAGGTCAATCGCGTTTTCACCTGCACCGTCAGGGTGTTTAAGTGCTTTAAACAATTCAAATTGATAGCTGTTATCCGAGGTATCGAAAATAATCTCGAACACCGCTTCATTACTGGTTGCAGTTTGAGCTACGTAAGTAAATGCGGTACCGCTTTGTGAAACAGCTAGCCACTCTAAGCTTTCTCCATCGGAGGTTAAACCCGTCAGAACCAAATCTTCATCAACCAGTTCATACTTCACCACGCTATCAGCACCTTCATCGACGCTGAACAGCCCGTTAATCTTGGTATCTTCCGATTGATCTGAACCGATGCCAGCAAGATCGTCTTCATCGACCACCGTTTCACCCGTTGGCGCACTCATTACTGGTGCATCATCAAGTACTTCGATTGGCAATACATATTGGTTAGAGTCGTCACCATCACCATCAACCGCTACAACATCAAACGGTATGGTTAATGTATCAAGATTGCTCGGTGTAGTGGCATGATTGAGAGGGCCAAGCAAGGTAAACGTGTAAGCACCGTCATCCGTCAGCACTAACGTGAAAATTGGCGTTCCACCAGGGTCCGTTGCCCCTTGATAGGTGGTCGCGTTTGCTGCACCGGTGATCTCAGTGATCTTAATACCGTCGTTGCCAGACGATAGCGTCGCTTCCAGAGTTGAGATATTGCGTAGTTCGTAAACCTCAACTTGGTCTGCACCTTCTGTAGTCACAAACGAGCCAGTCGCTTGAGCAACAACAGAGCCTAAATCGTCTTCATCAACGACAAACGTACTTGCAACACTCGTATCAGTGATGGTTGGCACATCATCAGTAATGGTCACGGTGAGCGGTTTCAGCGCTGAGTCAGTGTTGTCTTTATCGACTGCGATCACTGGCAAGGTGAAGATTTGATTGTTATTGCCTTGTACTGGCAAATGATCGAGCTCTTCCAATAAAGTGAACGTGTATTCGCCTAGCGCCACACTACTAAAGGTAACGGTGAAAATGTCCGTTTGGACACCCCCACTTTCTACGAAACCAAGATAGTTTCCACTGTTGGCAGGATCTTCTTTTAGCTGAACCACCAAACCATCTGCCTTCAGGTCGCCAGACGTGTTGAATTGAGTGGTATCAATACGGAAGTGGCTCACATCGTCACTTCCAGCGGTGAAAGTAATGGTTTCAGTTTGGCTAACAGGTAAACCCGGTGAAGAACCATCCATCAGATTGGCTTCTTCCAACGCGACAGTCGGTACGGTATCAATAGTTGGTGGCGCGCCATCGGTAATCGTTAATGTCACGGTAGACGTTACGATATCGCCATCTTTATCTTCAGATGTCACCGTAATGGTCTTGACGATATCGCCACCAGAGTGGTCTAAATTGCGGTTAGGTTCAAAACGCACATCACCTTCAAGCGTGATAAACAAAGAACCTTCTGCAAATACAAACTCTTGTTCTCCAGTATTGCTTTGTACCAGAGACGATTCTGGCTGGCTGCCATAGGTAAACTTAGTGATTGTGGCACCATCTGCACTTTGTGCTGGCATCACATCAAATGTGGTCGAGGTCGGTGTCCCGGTGCTTGGTTCAGTGATGTTAAGCACACCAGACTGCATTAACTGGACATCATCGGTAATGGTGACAGTAAGCGGCTTAGACGCTGAAATATCACCATCGGTATCTTCTGCGTAAACAGAGAGATCAAAGCTCAGATCGTTGCTTCCTAAACCATCAACGTGGTCCAAACGCTCAAGCAGCGTAAACGTGTACTGGCTAGGATTAGTATCATCAAAATCTAGGGTGAATATGATTTTCTCACCACCCGAACCATCCGTCGTAAACGCAATGTAGTCGCCAGAACCCACAGGCTCCTCACGTAAGCTCAATTCAAGGCCATCAGACTTCAACACGCCGTTGGTATTGAACAGCCCAACTTCGACGACTATTTTTCCGATGTCATCACTGCTCGCTAGCGAGGTGATAGTTTGCGTCACACTGACCGGCGTTCCGCTCGGTGTCGAACCATCCGCAAGTAAGCTTTCCGACAAGCTGACACTTGGCACAACGTTGATGGTTGGCCCATCGCCATCAACAATCGTAAGCGTGACTGTTGATGAAAAGGTGTCTTTATCAAAGTCAGAAGACGTAAACACAATCGACTTAACAATATCGCCCGCAGAATGGTCTAGATTTCGGTTTGGTTCGAATCTTACATCACCGGTTAGCGTGACAAACAGTGAGCCTTCCGTGAAGGTAAACTCTTGCTCGCCATTGTTAGTTTGATCCAAGGTGATCGCAGGGCCACCTCCAAAAGTAAACTGAGTAATGGTCGCACCGTCAGCACTTGGTAACGGCATGACATCAACGGTAGCCGTCGTTGGCGAGCCAGAGTTAGGTTCAGTAATGGTTAAGGTGCCATCTTGCATCTGTTGAATGTCATCTTGTATCGTCACCATGACATCGCGTTTAACCGAATCGTCCCCATCGGTATCCACGGCGTAAACAGGTAGGCTGAAAGCCAGGTCGTTATAAAGAACCCCGTCAAGGTGATCGAGCGCCTCAATCAAGGTAAAGGTGAACTGCCCTTTATTTACACTATCAAAGCTAATGGTGAAAACGTCGGTTACGTTACCTGCCCCATCATCGGTATAGCCAATATAGTCACCTGGAGAAGACGGATCTTCTTTTAGCTGGACAACAAGACCATTTGATTTGAGTAGATCGCCAGGATTGAACTCGTTGCTTGCAATTCTAAAGTGGCTTAAATCATCACTACCCACGGTATAAGTGATCGTTTGTGTCGAACTCACCGCCGAACCACTCGGCATAGAGCCATCAGCAAGACCCACTTCCGATAGGTTAATATCTGGCACTAGATCGATCACTGGATTGATTCCGTCTTTGATCGTCAAAGTGACATCCGCGGTATCGGTATCGTTATCAAAGTCACTGGTCGTCACGACTATCGTTCTCACGATATCGCCAGATGAATGGTCTAGATTTCGGCTTGGTTCAAAGCGCACTTCACCTTCAATCGTGATGTACAGTAAACCATCGGTTACGGTAAAAACTTGTTCCGTAGATACAGTTGGGTCTAACGTCACAGCCGTGCCGCCATCGTAGATAAACTGAGTCACTTTCGCGCCATCAGCACTCTGTGTCGGCATAACGTCGATTATAGGCGTGGTTGGCGTACCTGCTGCTATATCAGCCAGTGAAGGCTCAGTGATACTGAGCACCCCATCTTGTACGCCTTGTATATCATCGGTGATCACCACGGTCATTGGCGACATTGCAGAATCATCACCATCGCTATCAACCGCTAAAACAGGGACATCGAAGCTTAAAGTATTGTTTTGTAATCCATCTGCATGGTCTAACGCTTCAAGCAGTGTGAACGTGTATTGCCCTAGATTGGTTGTCGAGAAACTGATCGTGAAGACGTTGCTTTCTACGTTAGAACCGTCCTTGACGAAGCCAATGTAGTTACCAGAATTCGCTGGCTGCTCTTTTATCTCAACCTCTAAGCCATTGGACTTTAAAGCTCCAGATGTGTTGAACTGTACTGGGTCAATTCTGAAGTGACTTACGTCATCACTACCCTCGGTGTAGGTAATAACTTGAGTCATCGTCACTGGATTACCGGTTGACGAAGAGCCGTCAGCGAGATCCACTTCTGAGAGCGTAAATCGATCGTTGGAAGATCACCATCGGTAATCTTCAATGTCACGGTAGATGAAACGATATCGCCATCAAGGTCAGTAGATGTAACAACAATCGTCTTGGTAATATCACCACTCGTGTGATCTTGATTTCGCACAGGCTCGAATCGTATCTCACCTTCTGTGGTAATAAATACAGAACCTTCAGTGAACACAAACTCTTGCTCGCCATTCACATTGAGATCAAGGCTTTCTGCACTGTTTCCATCAAACACAAATGACGTGATTTTTGCTCCATCTGCGCTCTGATTGGGCATCACGTCCAGAGTATTCGATGTTTCGACTGCTCCCGCAGGCTCGCGACTGGTTATTGTGCCGCCTTGCATCAACTGCACATCATCACCAATCGTCACGCCAAGCTGAGAGACTAACGAATCGTCGCCGTCACTATCCACCGCATACACAGGCAGATCAAAACTCAGGTCGTTGTTGCCACGTGCATCTTGATGAGCCAAGGCTTCAATTAAGGTAAAGGTGTATTCACCTAAGGTTGTCCCAGAAAAACTCAACGTAAATACTGTTGTCTCTACATTAGACGAACTGGTGGTAAATCCGATGTAGTTGCCCGACCCTTGCGGATCTTCGCGCAGTTCAACCGCTAAACCATTCGATGTAAGTGCATCGTTGGTATTGAACTCTGTTGGTTCAAGGCGGAAGCGAACCACATCATCACTTTGATTAGTAAAGGTGATGGTCTCGGTTTGACTTACTGCGCTGCCACTTGGGGCTGAACCATCCGTCAGGTTCGTTTCAGATAAGCTAACCGTTGGAATAACATCAATGGTCGGAATATCACCATCGGTGATCGTTAACGTAACGGTTGAAGTGACTGAGTCTTTGTCGAAATCGCTTGAGGTCACCACGATCGACTTAACAATGTCGCCGGCCGTATGGTCAAGATCTCGATTAGGCTCAAAGCGAACTTCACCTTCGAGAGTAATGTACAGTTTGCCTTCTGCGAAGATAAACTGTTGTTCGCCGGAAATGCTTTGATCGAGGGTGTTTACGACGCCATCATAAGTGAACTGAGTGACGGTCGCGCCGTCAGCACTTTGGTCTGGCATGACATCAAAAGTGGCCGTGGTCGGTGTACCTGCCGCTAAATCAGCGACGGTCGGCTCGGTAATATTGAGCGCACCACCTTGCATGATTTGAACATCATCACCAATCGTTACATTAAGCTGCGATACCAGTGAATCATCACCATCGCTGTCTACCGCATAAACAGGCAGATCAAAGCTCAAATCGTTATTATCTAGGCCATCAGCATGGTCTAGCGCTTCAAGTAGAGTGAACGTGTATTCGCCTAGCGTGGTTGAAGAGAAGCTAATGGTAAACACGGGGACTTCAGCGTTCGAACCGTTGGTAATAAAACCGATGTAAGTACCCGGATTAGCAGAGTCTTCTTTTATCTCGACCGCAAACCCATTCGATTTCAGTGCACCACCGACATTAAACTCAGTGGGTTCAATACGGAAGCTCGTCACATCATCACTTTGGTTAGTGAAAGTAATCGTCTCGGTTTGACTGACTGCGCTACCGCTCGGGCTAGAGCCATCGCTAAGGTTAGTTTCAGATAGAGTAACGCTTGGCACTGCATCGATGGTTGGGATATCACCATCAGTAATGGTCAGCGTAACCGTTGCTATCACTGGATCGTTATCGAAGTCACTTGAAGTCACCACAATCGACTTCACGATGTCCTCGCTCGTTGTGTGGTCTAAATTACGATTTGGCTCAAAACGCACTTCACCTTGAAGAGTGATGAATAACTCTCCTTCCGTGAAGCTAAACTGTTGCTCGCCATTGTCAGTTTGATCCAGTGTTCGAAGTTGACCATCGTAGGTGAACTGAGTGATTGTCGCGCCGTCCGCACTTTGCGTTGGCATCACATCGATGGTATTGGTCGTTACAGTGCCACCAGCCAAATCAGCAACATTCGGTTCAACGATATCTAATGTGCCGTTTTGCATGATTTGAACATCATCACCAATAGTCACATTGAGTTGAGACACCAGTGAATCATCACCATCTTTATCAACAGCGTAAACCGGCAGGTCAAAGCTTAGGTTGTTATTTGCTAGCCCATCAACGTGATCTAACGCTTCCAACAGTGTGAAGGTGTATTGACCAATATTGGTATCCGAAAAACTCATCGTGAACACGTTCGTTTCAACATTAGGCGCCGTCGTCACAAAGCCGATGTAGCCTCCCGGCGTACTTGGGTCGACTTTAAGCTCAACCGTCAGTCCATTCGATTTTAGAAGGCCACCAATATTGAACTCAGTAGGTTCAATACGGAAACTCGTCACGTCATCACTTTGGTTGGTGAAGGTAATCGTCTCAGTTTGACTGACCGCACTGCCGCTTGGAGCAGAGCCATCACTCAGATTGGATTCAGATAGCGTAACACTTGGTACATTATCAATGGTTGGAATATCGCCATCGGTAATGGTCAGCGTAACCGTTGAAGAAACAAGATCGTTATCAGAATCACTTGAGGTCACCACTATCGATTTAACAATGTCTCCACCCGTGTGGTCGAGATTGCGATTAGGCTCGAAACGCACGTCGCCTTGCAGGGTGATATACAGCGAACCCTCAGCAACATCAAACTTCTGTTCACCCGTATCGCTTTGGTCAAGTGTTAGTACCGCGCCACCATCATAGGTAAACTGAGTAATGGTCGTTCCATCAGCGCCTTCTTCATCGAGAACATTAACCGTTGTCGTGGTCGGCGTGCCTGCCGCTAAATCCGCAACCGTTGGCTCTTCAATATTGAGTGAGCTATTGACCATCACTTGAACGTCATCGGTGATCGTCACCGCCAACGGAGACATCAGAGAATCGTCACCGTCGCTATCGACGGCGTAAGCTGGCAAGTTGAATGTGAGGTCGTTATTGCCTTGAATCGGCGTGTGGTCAATCGCTTCGAGAAGCGTAAAGGTGTATTCACCCAAATTAGTACTGCTGAAATCAAGAGTGAAAACGGTAGTTTCAGTATTCGAAATGTCGGTCGTGAAACCGATATAATTACCCGACCCCGCAGGTTCTTCTCTAAGCTCGATAACCAGACCATCGGACGTAAGAGAATCGCCAACGTTAAATTCACTCGGTTCTAAACGGAACTTCGCAACATCGTCACTTTGGTTGGTAAAGGTAATGGTCTCGGTTTGACTTACGGCGCTACCACTCGGGTTCGAGCCATCACTCAGATTCGTTTCAGATAAGCTAACGGTTGGAATAACATCAATGGTTGGGATATCGCCATCGGTGATCGTCAATGTAACCGTTGAAGTCACCGAATCTTTATCGAAGTCGCTTGAGGTCACCACAATCGACTTCACGATATCTTCGCTCGTGGTATGGTCGAGATCACGGTTGGGCTCGAAACGCATGTCGCCTTCAAGGGTGATGAACAAGCTACCTTCTGCGAAGTTAAACTGCTGCTCGCCTGAAATGCTTTGATCGAGTATGTTTACGACACCGTCATAAGTGAACTGAGTGATGGTCGCGCCATCTGCACTTTGATCAGGCATTACATCAATGGTGTTGGTTGTTACCGTGCCGTCAGCAAGATTTGGCTCGATGATATCTAACGTGCCGTCTTGCATGATTTGAACGTCATCACCGATGGTCACATTAAGCTGAGACACCAATGAGTCATCGCCATCGCTGTCTACCGCATAAACTGGAAGTTCAAAGCTTAGATCGTTTTTATCTAGTCCATCCACATGGTCTAGCGCTTCTAGTAAGGTAAAGGTGTATTCACCTAACGTAGTAGCAGAAAAACTAATGGTGAACACTGGGATTTCAGAGCCAGAACCGTTGGTAATAAAACCGATGTAAGTCCCCGGATTGGCCGAATCTTCTTTTATCTCGACCACAAACCCATTCGATTCCAGTGTCCCACCGACATTGAATTCCGTTGGTTCAATACGAAATTTAGCGACATCATCACTACCAGCGGTAAAGGTAATCGTCTCGGTAGCGCTGACCGCATTTCCGCTTGGCGAAGATCCATCAGCAAGGTTGGTTTCTGAGAGAGTAACAGACGGGATCAAATCAATGATTGGATCTTGGCCGTCAGTGATACTTAGCTCAAGCGTTGAAGTGTCCGTGTCTCCATCACCATCTTCAGCTAAAAATGAGAACTGTTTGACAATGGTTTCACTGTTTGTGTGGTCAATATCGCGCGCAACTTCAAAGCTAAAATCGCCATTCAGTGAGATGGTTACCACACCCTCAGTAAAACTGAATATTTGAGCGGCGGCAGGTAGTAAGCTCTGATCTAGCGAATAATCAACACCATCATAGGTAAATGATTGAATGGTTGAGCCATCAGCGCCTTCGAAGTTGAATAAATTATACGAAACAACCGTATCGCCAGCTAAGGTCGGCTCAGTGACTGATTCAACCTTATCAACGAGTTCAACAACATCATCTTTAACGTTGATAAGAATCTGGGCGGCTTCTGGTGTACTTGAACCACTGGATAACGCAGACCTATCGCCATCCGCATCCACCGCATAAATTGGCAGTGCAAAAGTTAATAACGCATCTTCAGCGCCTTGGTGCGAAAGGTCTTCATACAAATTAAATAGTTCCCCAATGATGGGCTATCAACTTTTACGTCAAAGACCGTAATTCTCGATCCATTGACCTCTACATAGCCTTCGTAAGTTCTTACACCATTAGTTTCATCAACCAACTCGAGTAGCACCGCCGCACCATGAGAAATCAAGGTGCCACCCGTATTAAATTCCGTCGGCTCCAGTTCATAATGATCGATGATGTCGCTTTCGAAAATATCGGCAGTGATACTTCCGCTCCCCGCTACGGGCGCGGTTCCCTCTTGTGATCCTCCAATGATGCCGGCTTCATCGACACTAATACTGTCGACATTGGTAATGACTGGGCTATCACCATCAGAGATAACAATATTGATGTTATTGGTAACCACATCTTGATCGAAATCGGTAATCGTAATCGGTAAATCGAACGTCAGTGAATCGGTACCCACTTGTTCTATCGGATTAAACTGCTCAAATTTATAGGTACCATCGGTATCTAGCGAGATAGTAAGAACAACCTCACCTCGGCCTTGAATGGACAAAGTGAGCGTTGTCCCATCATCAGATAGCCTTGCAAGCGTATTTTGATTATCGCTGAGTATTCCATCAAATTGCTCCAACGCACTCGCATCAAAAACGGCGGATTGAAGGTTATCACTGCCAATATTGGAGAATGTCCCTTCGATTGGAACATTGCTTGTTTCTACGTTACTGATATTCACACTTTCAGCAGACGGATCGCCCCCATCAACCACGGCAACTTGCGCATTGATTGGCGTTACTAGTGGATTTCCGGCGGTGTCTTGACCTTGAATATCAAAAGTGATGTTGATTTGATCGCCGATATAGGAAACCTGACCACCGCCAACTGACGTTACGTGATCAATGGGTTGAGAAATCGTCGTGGCCAGTGAAAGCTCAACGTTATTGCCAACACTGACAACGTCAATATCGATACGCAGTACTTCGTCGGAACCTTGAACCCCCACGATAGCATTGGTCGCCGCATCGTAAGTAAACGTAACGGGCTGACCACTTGAGCTGATATCACTGTTTAGCTCGTTGAGTAGCGAAGCGAGGGACTGTACTTCTGGGGCAAAAGAGTCAGGGGCTAGCGCTAGACTACCAGCAATAATCGTTTCGGTTGTTGTAATAGATTGGGGATAAGTATTGCCAGAAATAGAGCCTTCAGTGAGCACTTCACTGATTGACCGCCCGATGAGCGAGTTATGGTTCTGAACTCTTCTCTGTCTTGAGCAACGCTTCGTTCTGCTAAGCCTGAAGTTTCAAAGAATGTCGATGGCTGAGTTTGTGTGTAGTTATAATCAATAGTGACAAAGCCGGCGTTTGCAGAGCCTAATCCACCACCAGCAGCCGTAGCTTCGAGGATTTGGGTTGGATCGGCACCACCTAAAATAGCCTGTTGGATAGCCGTAAAGTCATCGTCAGTAAACGTTCCTGCGTCCACTTTTTCTAAATCAACATTGACCTCCCCAGCAACAGGAACCGCGGTCCAAGCACCGTTCTCATCGACACAACTGACACAATTATCTGCAATTGGAATCGCATTGTTTTGTACACCGAGTATCAGTTCAGATCCATTGGCAGTAATCACGATCTCATTTCCACGGATGATATCACCTACTGCAATCTTTCTAGCACTACCATCAGGCTTAACGGCGATGACTTCTCCATTCACTGCTTCCACTACCGCCGCTTGGCTCAAAACTTGAATATCCATATATCCCCCCGCAGTCACAAAGCACCATTCTTTGTCGTTGTGCAGATCTCTGTATTTACGAAAATGATTCTATTTACGCCCCGAGCTTTTCTTAAACTCTGGTTAACGCCATGCCTGGTTTCGTGAATCCGCTTGAAAAAAGAGAATTATTTAACCTTTTTTTAATTATTTATTTACTATTAAGCGTAGTCTTCACCATAAGAAGTGCCAAATCTGTGTTAAGAAGCCAATTTTTACAAAATCAGGGGTTCACATACGTCAAAATCAAAAAAGCCCACCAAGTAAAACCTGATGGGCTTGCAAATTATTATGCAACGTTATGCTTTAGCCATGAAAGTTAGGATTTCGCGAAGCGATTTGCCGTCCAAACATAAAGCAACTCAAGAGCAATCGTCGCACCAGCCAGTGCCGTAATCTCGCTTTGGTCATACGCTGGAGAAACTTCTACAACGTCCATGCCAACCATGTTGATGCCTTGCAGGCCACGAATGATTTTCAGCACTTTATCGGAATTCAAACCACCGCATACTGGTGTGCCCGTACCCGGAGCAAAAGCAGGATCCAGACAGTCGATATCAAACGTTAGGTAAACGGGCTTATCACCGACAATGCCTTTCACTTGAGCAATGATCTCGTCAACGCTCATGTCGTTCGCTTGCATCGCGTTAATAACATTAAAGCCATGACCTTCCTGCTTGTACTCTGTACGAATACCAATTTGCACTGAATGTTCAGGTGAAATTAAGCCTTCATTTGGCGCATGGTAGAACATGGTGCCGTGATCATAACGACTGCCCTGACTGTAAGTGTCAGTGTGCGCGTCGAAGTGAATCAGAGCCATCTCACCGTACTTCTTGCCATATGCTCTTAGCAAAGGCAGTGTAATGAAGTGATCACCACCTAAACCTAGCAATGTTTTTCCGCTGTTTAGGATCGCATCGGCCGCCGCTTCTAAACGCTGCGTTAAGTCTTCGGCATCACCACAATCAAACACAAGATCGCCAGCATCAATGACCGAGGTGTGTTCAAATACATTGAAGTCCCAAGGGAATTTTTTGCCCTCCCACGCCAAGTTAACTGATGCACGACGAATCGCATCAGGTCCCATGCGAGCACCCGGTCGCCCCGATGTCGCCATATCTAACGGCGCGCCCAACACAACCACATCCGCATCATTGTCGATTGGGTTCTGTACCAATGGACGACGCATAAACGTCATCGCATTGGAGTACAGCGAATAATCGGGTTTGGTAAATAGATCGTTCATTAAAAATCCTCAAGATAGGTGTAACCCATCAAGCCTTGCTCTAACTCTTCCAGTACACTTTGCTGCTCTTGAGCTGGTACTTTCGCCGTGACTAATTCTTTGTAGTTCTGACGAATCAAGTCCATATCGATATGAACATAACGCATCATGTCTTCAACCGTGTCGCCTTCGTTGATGTAATCGATGTTCGCTTGACCGCTTTCATCAACATTCACCACGACACTGTGCGTATCACCAAATAGGTTATGCATATCACCCAAGATCTCTTGGTATGCGCCTACTAAGAAGAAACCCATCAGGTAAGGTTCATCTGGGTTCCATGCAGGTACTGGCAGCGTTGTTTCAATACCTTGGCCGTCAACATACTGATCGATCGTACCGTCAGAATCACATGTGATATCCAGTACTACCGCACGTCGCTCATCCGCATTATCCAAACCACTTAGAGGCAATACAGGGAACACCTGATCGATACCCCAAGCATCTGGTAAAGACTGGAACAACGAGAAGTTCACGAAGAACTTGTCGGCTAAACGCTCACTCAACTCATCCAAAATAGGACGATGGTAGCGGTTCTTAGTGCTCATTCGTGAGCTAAGTTCGTAGTTAATACGCAAAGACATCTGCTCCGCCCAAGCACGGTGCTGAAGATTCAACATGCCTGTCGCAAATTGGTTGTGTGCTTCTGCGATATCACTTTGCGTGTCGTTGTAGATCTCAATCAACGCGCGGTCATCATTGCCAGCATCTAACTCTAAGAAGTTTTTCCACATGTTGTGTAGCAACAGAGGTGCATCTGCTTCTGGCGCCGCCATGCTTTCTGGGGAATAGCTCTCAGTACCAATCACGTTAGTCACTAACACGGCATGGTGCGCAGTCAATGAACGACCCGATTCTGAAATAATCACAGGTTGTGGTTGATTGTAGAGCTGACAAATATCCCCGACTGTCATCACGATGTTCCGCGCGTACTCAAGTAAGCCGTAGTTCATTGAGTTTGAAGACTGACTGCGTGTGCCATCATAGTCCACCGCCAAACCACCACCCACATCCAGGTATTTCAACTGAGCACCGATATCACGCAGTTCACAGTAGAAACGAGCCGCTTCACTCACGCCATTTCGCACATCACGAATATTGGCCATTTGTGAGCCAAGATGGAAATGCACTAATTCCAGAACATTGAGTTGGTCTTCTGCTTTCAAACGTTCAATAACGGTCAGCACTTGTGATGCAGACAAGCCAAACTTCGACTTCTCACCACCACTGGCTTGCCATTTACCCGCACCTTGAGAAGCAAGACGAATGCGTAAACCTAAACGCGGTTTCACGCCAAGCGCTTTCGCTTCAGAAAGAACAAGGTCAAGCTCTGATAGCTTCTCTAGAACGATAAAAACCTTGTGTCCTAGTTTTTCGCCAATCAGCGCAAGACGGATGTATTCTCTGTCTTTATAACCGTTGCATACGATCACTGAGCTTGCTTTTTGAGCCAGCGCTAATACCGCTAATAGTTCTGGCTTACTGCCCGCCTCTAGACCAAGCTGCTTCTGCTCTAATTGAGCTTGGCTGGCTAAGATCTCATCAACGACTTCTTTTTGCTGGTTCACTTTTATCGGGTAAACAAGCAAGTAACGGTTGTCGTACTGATATTCGTCGATAGCTTGGTTAAATGCGTTACAGATATTGTGCACACGTTGATGCACGATTTGAGGAAAGCGCACAAGAGCAGGCAAACCAATATTTCGCTGCTCTAACTGTTTTACGATCTGACTGAGCGGAACTTGATGATCGGTTTCACTCGGTGATACATACACCTCGCCATTATCATCAATTCCATAAAAACCTTGGCTCCAGTGCTTTACATTATACTCAGCACGGATGCGTTCCAAATTAACCGAATTTTCCAATTCTAGAGACCTCACACTATAGGGCCATCGACAGAAGATACCTCATTGGAATAGCGAGGTATAACCCAACAAAAAGCGTTTAAAAACGATTTGTTAGCTGCATTAACCGATATTATGAAGAACGAGTCCAACCATTGATATTAATGGTTACGATTACACTTACTTATCGACAATCGGAGTTAAAGTCTCAAGTAAGGTATTGGAAGATCTTAGTCTAAAAAGAAGACCAACGCGTATTAAGTGTCGCTTCTTTTTTGACTATTAACCTTGCAATCCCTCACGTCTACTTGTAACCTCAACTGACCAACCAGTCGGTCAGTTTTAGAATTTAGGGGATACTATGGACCATAATCTAAACCTTGAACCCAACACATCGAGCACCAATGACATGGCTCAAATGTTCAACCGACAAAAAGACTACTACCGAAATCATGCTAACCCCACACTTGAGCAGAGAAGAAAAGACCTCTCGCTACTCAAAGCGTTGTTAATGCGCTATCAAGGTCAATTGATTGAGGCGGTATCTAAGGATTATGGTCATCGAGCAAAATACGACAGCTTGATTGCTGATATCACCCCTTCTCTTCATCAAATCAATTACAGTGGTAAGAACTTAAAGAAGTGGTTGAAGCCATCACGCCGCAAAGCTGGTTTGATGCTGACGCCAGCTAAGATCACGGTGCATTATCAGCCTTTAGGCGTTGTCGGTATCATTGTTCCTTGGAACTTCCCAATCATGCTCTCTTTAGGTCCTCTTATTACTGCGTTAGCTGCAGGCAACACTGCGATGCTCAAGATGTCAGAATTTACTCCGGCGACCAACCGTGTTTTAAAAGCGATGTTGGCTGAAGGCTTTAGTGAAGATCAGGTTGCAATTATCGAAGGCGAAGCTGACGTTTCCGCTCAATTTAGCCAACTGCCGTTTGACCATATCCTATTCACAGGCTCAAGCGCGGTAGGTAAACACGTCATGAGAGCTGCGGCTAACAACTTAACGCCAGTTACCTTGGAATTGGGCGGTAAATCGCCAACCATTATTGCCCCCGATTTTGATGTGGCTGACGCCGTTGAACGCATCCTGTTTGCAAAAAGCTTAAACGCTGGCCAAATTTGTGTAGCGCCTGATTACATCTTATTGCCGCGAGAAAAAACGGACGAGTTCATCACAGCCTACAAGCGTTATTTCAAGAAACTTTATAAAGCGGGGATTGAGAGCAAAGACTTAACCTCTGTGGTCAACATGCGCCAATACAATCGCTTGAAGGGTGTCATCGAAGACGCACAAGCGAAAGGGGCGATGATTCACACCGTCACCGAACAAGCGCAAGACGATGTAAACCACAGAATGACACCTCACCTTCTCACCGAGGTGAACGATGACATGGTCGCGATGCAAGAAGAGCTGTTTGGCCCCGTTCTGCCTATCGTGCCTTATGATTCTATTGAAGAAGCGATAAACTACATCACAAAAAGAGAACGCCCACTCGCTCTGTACTTAATGAGCCATAATAAAGAAACCCAAGACACGTTTTTATCAAACACCCACTCTGGCGGTGTATGTATTAACGACTCTTTGGTACATGTGGCAGCAGAAGACGCGCCGTTCGGTGGCATTGGCCCTTCAGGCATGGGACACTATCACGGTATTGAAGGCTTCAAGACCTTTAGTCATGCTAAAACTGTGCTAAGTAGAGGAAAAATCAACTTCACCAAATTAATGCATCCTCCATACCACAACCCAATCAAGAAACTGATGTTCAAAGTACTCAATAGATGATCACCAAAAGACAAAAAATCCTAGATGCTGCACTCCTGCTTTTCTCTCAACAAGGGCTAGAGGGCACATCTACCGGACAAATAGCGAAAACAGCCGGCGTGGCAAAAGCGACGTTATTCCACCACTTCGAAAACAAATCTCTATTGATTGATGAACTGTTTCGCGAGCTGAAGCTAGAGCTATTCTCGACCCTTCAACTGCACACTGATGTGGCAGTAGAAGATCGCTACCAAGCCTTTAAGTGCATGTGGTTCACAGGGATTGAGTGGGCATTAGAAAATCCGGTTGCGATGAAGTTCTTCACCAATGTTCATTTCGACCCAACAACTCAAACTCGAGAAGTGATTGTTTCACAGATGTTCGCATCACTAGACGAGATCATTTTGCAAGGGCAAGAAGATGGTGAATTGATGGTGTTAGACATCAACCTTGTTAGGCACTTTATCCATAGTCACTTTTTGATTTGCGCCAACTGGCTGATTGAACAAAGCGAGTCTCCGCCAGAGCAAACATCGAAGTGCATCAACGATAGCTTTGATATGTGTTGGCGAGCCATCGGGAGTCTGAAGTCATAAGTTGCCCAACGAACCTTGAACATCAAGACGGAAGCTCGCCTTTCTCGATTGAGACAAGTAAACTACGCGCCTCGAACATCTATTGATAAGGCTAAGGTTTGCATACTCTAGAACAATTAAAATCAGGGCAACTTAAAGGTATTAAGCGTCTAAAACTATCAGAAGGTCTCACCGAGTTTCCTTTGGAGATCTTGGAACTTGCCGATTCTCTTGAAATTCTAGACCTTTCAGGCAATCAACTGTCAGATTTACCGGAAGAGTTATCACAGTTGACTAACCTGCGTATTATCTTCGCGTCAAATAATCAGTTTACGCACCTGCCTGATGTTCTGGGGTCACTTCCTAAACTTGAAATGGTTGGCTTCAAAACCAACCGAATCAAAACCGTTAGCGAGCGGTCTCTGCCTGCTCAATTACGTTGGTTAATTCTGACCGACAATGAGATTGAGATTTTGCCTAGCTCACTAGGTGAAAGACCGCGACTACAGAAACTGGCATTGGCAGGCAACAAGATTCGCGTGTTGCCGGCAAGCATGGAAAACCTATCCAACCTTGAACTGGTTCGCCTGTCTGCAAACCAACTGACTGAATTCCCTGAGTTCCTCATCAAACTACCCAAATTGGCTTGGTTAGCGTTTGCGGGCAACCCATTTTGCAAACACCCGAGCAGCTTAGATAGCGTGCCTGCGGTAAGCTCGCAATGCTACTCACTCAATCAAGTACTTGGCCAAGGCGCGTCTGGAGTAATTTCACATGCTAACTGGTTGAACGGTGATTTTGATTTCCCACAGGAAGTCGCTGTAAAAGTATTTAAAGGTGAAGTAACAAGCGACGGTTACCCACACGATGAGCTCGAAGCGTGTTTGCAGACTGGTCATCATCGCAACCTAGTGAAGTCTATCGCTCAAGTCGACGAGTCAGACTACCTAGCATTAGTGATGGAGCTTATCCCGAGCAACTATTACAACCTAGGTTTGCCCCCTACTCTTGAAAGCTGCACTCGCGATACCTTCAACGAAGGCTTTGAGCTTTCCATTGCGCAAATCAATAGCATTACAGCTCAGATGATTGATGTGTTTGAACACTTACATGCCAACAAAGTCTGTCATGGTGATCTATACGCACACAACACTTTGGTTAATGAACAAGGCCAAATGATCTTTGGTGACTTTGGCGCTGCGACTATCTACGGCTACCTAACTGAAGAACAGCAACAAGGTATTCGTCGTATCGAAGCTCGCGCATTAAAGTACTTTATTGAAGACCTACTAACGGTTTGTGCAAAGCAAGATCAAGACAGCAAGCTTTATAGTCAACTAGCGAACTTCGAAGCTTAATGGCTTAATGGCTTAATGGCTTAATAGCGCGTTGATTAGAAGTACTCGGTCGAATTGAAAACAACAAAGCCAACATCACTGTTGGCTTTGTTGTTCTTGGAACATCACTTATTTTCAGGGCAAGCAAGGTCGGCTAAAAAGGATTAACGCTCAGCCTGCACCAATTTCAAATACGAATGCAGCTCACCATTTTTATATTCCACCGCAGAGTGAATATTAAGGTCAGCACGAGCCACAACAGCAAACTGGTAGCGGTTCTCACCCTTTAAAATCTCGACGTGTAACAAGCCGTCTTTTAACTGCCACTGCCCTGTCGTTTCAAATCGATCGAACAAACGATATTCAATCAAAGAACCGTCAGCATAGAAGTGTACTTCAGTAATGTAACCGCCGGGGCAACTCTTCACCCACACTCGGTTCTCGATATCACTGACAGTGAAGTCACGCTTTGTTTCGCGCCACGCTAAAAAGCCTTCACTCTCATAAAGAGCACTGTCGAGATCCTTTCGAGTGATTAACGGCTGATCCGTCTGCTCGCGACAATAAAGCTGAAGCATTATCGGTAGAACACAGCCAGCCTGTAATTCATTCATCAACAACTCCCTCTCTAATCGCAGCCCAGACTCACTTGTACACTGGATGCTCAATCACGCTTCTTAAACAAGCTCGTAAGAAACTACGTACAGTTGAGAGATACCCGGATAGATATCTTGAATCACGTCTTTCAGTACTTGCAGCGTCATGTTCTCTTGCTGAGCATGGAACTCACCTAAGTCATCAAACAAAATTGGCTCAACGCTGATGATCTTAAGATGACAGAACACACGTCCTTGCTCTAGCGTTGATACTTCCACAACACTGCCTGGCTGGTAGTCACGCTCAGATTCATCGCGAATAGTAATCGTCTTCTTGCCAGAAAGGATGTCAGTTTCAAAACGTTCGAAGAACGTCATAGTGGTCGGTGCGGTCATTTATCTCGGTCGCTTAACATTAAAAGGTTAGGTAGATGTTTATATACCAGAATGCTTGTTCAAGCGAATAAAAATTAGATACGGAAATTGATAACGTCATACCCAAGACTGACGAAGGAAGGAGTTGGGAATCTTTAAAAGCCAAACTGCAGGCAATAAAAAAGGAGAACCGAAGTTCTCCTTTTCTTAAACCTTTAAGCTAACTCTAAATTATAGAGATGCTTTCGCTTTTTCAACTAGAACAGCAAATGCTGCTTTGTCGAATACTGCGATGTCAGCAAGAATCTTACGGTCGATCTCGATAGATGCTTTCTTAAGGCCATTGATGAAACGGCTGTAAGATAGACCATTTTGACGAGATGCCGCGTTGATACGTGCAATCCAAAGTTGACGGAATTGACGTTTCTTGTTGCGACGGTCACGGTAAGCGTATTGACCAGCTTTGGTAACTGCTTGGAAAGCTACGCGGTAAACACGTGAACGTGCTCCGTAGTAACCTTTAGCTTGTTTTAGAACTTTCTTATGACGTGCACGAGCTTGTACACCACGTTTTACGCGAGGCATTATGCTTCTCCTAAACTAAACGAATTTATAAACTAAAAAGAATTAAGCGTATGGCATCATACGTAGAACTTGAGCAACTTCACATTTAGGAAGGATCGAGTTCGGACGAAGCTGACGCTTGTTCTTAGTAGTACGCTTAGTCAGGATGTGACGTTTACCAGCGTGCTTAAACTTAATACCACCAGCAGTTTTCTGGAAACGCTTAGCAGCACCTTTGTTGGTTTTCATCTTAGGCATGATGAATAACTCCGCATTGTTGAGTTGTTAATAACATAGTAATTAGGGCGAATAAAACCCCGCAACCTGAGGCTGCAGGGTTTAATTACTTGTAAAGCCGTTAATTACTTCTTTTTAGGGGCCAACACCATGATCATCTGGCGACCTTCAATTCTCGTTGGGAAAGATTCGACTACTGCAAATTCTTCAGTATCCGCTTTCAAACGATTAAGAACGTCAACACCGATTTCTTGGTGAGCCATTTCGCGGCCACGGAAGCGAATTGTTACCTTCACTTTGTTGCCGTCTTCTAGGAAACCAGTCAGGTTGCGTAGTTTTACCTGATAGTCTCCAATATCAGTTCCAGGTCGGAATTTAATTTCCTTGATCTGAACCTGCTTTTGCTTCTTCTTCTGCTCTTTCGCAGCCTTGCTCTTCTCGAAGAGGAACTTACCGTAGTCCATCACACGACAAACTGGCGGCTCGGCGTTAGGGCTGATCTCTACAAGATCCATACCAGCTTCATTTGCTGCTTCCATCGCTTCAGCGATTGAAACCACACCAACAGCTTCGCCGTCAGCGCCAGTTAGACGCACTTCATGAACGCCACGAATGTCACCGTTTAAACGGTGCTGGTTTTGTTTGGCCGGTTGTTGGCCACGTCTTCCGCCTTTAATAGCTATTCCTCCAGATTGAGCTTACGGCTTGAAACCTCGGCTTGGATGTATGAAATAAAGTCATCCACTTTAAATTTGCCAAGGTCTTTACCTTTACGAGTCCGTACTGCAATTTCGCCGGCTTCCATTTCTTGGTCACCACACACAAGCATGAACGGTACACGTTTCAAAGTATGTTCGCGGATTTTAAAGCCAATCTTCTCATTTCTCAAGTCTGCTTTGACTCTAAATCCACTTTTTTGCAGTTTTTTCGTAATTTCTTGTACATATTCAGACTGTTTGTCTGTAATACCCATTACAACTGCTTGTTCTGGCGCCAACCACGTTGGGAAGAAGCCAGCATATTCTTCAATAAGAATACCAATGAAGCGCTCCAGTGAACCTAAAATCGCGCGGTGGATCATAACTGGCGTGTGACGCTCGTTATCTTCACCTACGTAAGTCGCACCTAAACGTTCTGGTAATGCAAAATCGAGCTGCACTGTACCACATTGCCAAGCGCGGTCCAAACAATCATGCAAAGTAAATTCAATCTTAGGTCCGTAGAACGCACCCTCGCCTTCTTGAATCTCGTATGCAATGTCCATTGCCTCTAGCGCTTGCTTAAGATCAGCCTCTGCACGGTCCCACATTTCGTCTGAACCCACACGCTGTTCTGGACGAGTAGACAGCTTCACAACAATGCTATCGAAGCCGAAAGTTTTGTAAGTATCGTAAACCATTTCAATACAAGCTTTTACTTCTTGTTGAACTTGGTCTTCTGTACAGAATACGTGAGCATCATCTTGAGTGAAGCCACGAACACGCATAATGCCGTGAAGTGCGCCAGACGGCTCGTTACGGTGACATGAGCCAAACTCAGCCATACGTAACGGTAGATCACGGTAAGATTTCAAACCTTGGTTGAAGATTTGAACGTGACCAGGACAGTTCATTGGTTTGATAGCGTATTCACGGTTCTCTGAAGAAGTTGTGAACATCGCTTCAGCGTACTTATCCCAGTGACCAGAACGTTCCCAAAGAACACGGTCCATCATTAATGGGCCTTTAACTTCTTGGTAATCGTACTCTGTCAGTTTTTGACGAATAAAGACTTCTAGCTCACGGAAGATAGTCCAACCGTTGTGGTGCCAGAACACCATGCCTGGTGCTTCTTGCTGCATGTGGAATAGGTCAAGCGCTTTACCGATTTTACGGTGGTCACGTTTAGCCGCTTCTTCTAGGCGCACAAGGTGAGCTTTAAGCGCCTTTTTATCGTGGAATGCAGTGCCGTAGATACGTTGAAGCATCTTGTTGTCACTGTTACCACGCCAGTATGCACCCGCTACGTTAAGTAGAGTGAAGTGCTGACAGAAGCTCATCTTAGGCACGTGTGGACCACGACACATATCGATGTATTCTTCGTGATGGTACAGGCCTGGACGATCGTCTTTAGAAACGTTCTCGTCCAAGATTTCAATCTTGTAAGTCTCGCCGCGAGCTTCGAATGCGTCGCGCGCTTCCTGCCAGCTAACTTTCTTCTTAACAACCTGGTACTTGGTCTTCGCTAGCTCTTTCATGCGCTTTTCGATCTTTTCTAGATCTTCTTGCGTTAGAGAGTGCTCAAGATCGATATCGTAGTAGAAACCGTTATCGATAGTAGGACCGATCGCCATTTTCGCTTCTGGAAAAAGCTGTTTAACCGCGTGGCCTAAAAGGTGAGCACAAGAGTGACGAACGATCTCAAGGCCATCAACTTCATCTTTAGCTGTGATGATTTCAAGGCTTGCATCGTTTTCGATAAGATCACAAGCATCAACACGCTCGCCGTCTACACGACCAGCAATGGTTGCTTTCGCAAGGCCAGGACCGATTGATAGGGCAACATCTAGCGTTGATACAGGGTTGTCAAATTGACGCTGACTACCGTCAGGAAGAGTAATAATTGGCATTATTTGTCCTTTACAGTGGTGTTGCACACCAAGCAACACATGAAAATGTTTAATATATGTTTTTCAATCAACCAGTATGTTGATCGGAGATATATGCATAATAAAGATACCCACATAGAAGCAAATACAGATGCCCCCCTTTGTGAGTAGCCGAACATTGTAACGAAATTATATGAAATAACAATGTTCGTCCCACCGCGCTATCAAACTATACGGTTAAGTGTCCTCGATATTTACCCCATCCTTATAGAACGACCGCACATTACCAGAGAAAGTATTGAAATCATGAAAAATTCCGCTACTCTATTTGTATAGTCAAATAAGGTTTCATTATGTCGAAAGCGCCACTTTACCTACAGATAAAACAGTTCATAGATGACAAAATCACCAGTGGTCACTGGCCGGTGGGTGACCAGATAACCACCGAACTCGAACTCACCGAGCAGTTCAATGTGAGTCGAATGACGGTTAATAAAGCCATTCGAGATCTGGTATCTGAAGGCAAGCTGATCCGGAAACCAAGGCTGGGGACTTTTGTCTGTGAACCAAACGAAAAAGCACAATCTCCGCTGCTTAATATCAACAACATCGCGCAAGAGATCAAAGACCGAGGTCAAACGTATACAAGCCAAGTTATCAAACACGAGAGCATCAAGGCTGATGAAAGCACGGCTACACGGTTAGGTGTGATGATCAATGCAGAAGTGTTCTACAGTGAAATCATCCACTTTGCCGACAACACGCCGATACAACTGGAAGTGCGCTGGGTGAGCTCTCAAGCAGTCCCTAGCTACCTAGAGCAAGATTTTTCAACCTCAACTCCCAATCAATACCTTTCAAAAAGTTGCCCATTGAGTGCCATTGAACACACGGTTGAAGCCATTATTCCTGACTCTCAAATTAGAACGTCATTAAAGCTATCTGAATCAGAGCCTTGCCTACTTTTGAATAGAAGAACATGGAGTAAAGATCGTTTAATCAGCTTTGCATTACTCTACCATCCGGGATCCAAGTACAAATTAAGCTCCAAGATACTTCTAGATTAAGAACATCATCCCGATCGCCGGTCACATTTTCGCAACATCAACTTGATTAAGGTCAGCGTTTAGCTTATTTATTTGTATATACATTTTATGATTAGCAAAGAACTAGGCGATTATGAATTTAATCCTTAAAAATGCACGAGTGGTCTCAATGAGCTCGGGAGCCGATGGTTATCAGCCCTCTTCCCCTCAAGATATCGTTATCGAAGACGGTAAGATCGTGTCTATCTCTTGTTCAAACCATGAGGCTCATGCTTCTGAGGTAGAACAACCGAGCACTGATAACTCTGCGGATTACATCACCTATGATTGCAAGAACAAACTTGTCACCCCTGGATTGATTGATTGCCACACTCATCTCATATTTGCGGGTAATCGTGCTAATGAGTTTGAGCAACGTTTGAATGGTGTCTGTTACACCGACATCGCTAAACAAGGCGGCGGTATTCTAGCGACAGTCACTGCAACACGCGCAGCACTGGAGTCCGAACTGGTTGAAATGGCGTTGCCAAGGCTTGATGGCTTATTAAGAAGTGGCGTAACCAGTATTGAAGTAAAATCCGGCTATGGTTTAACACTTAATGATGAACTTAAGATGTTACGTGCAGCTAAAGCGTTAGAGAATCATCGCCGAATTAAGATCACCACCACTCTCCTTGCCGCCCATGCTGTGCCGCCCGAATATAAAGAACAGCCAGATCGCTACGTTGATTTGGTTTGCCAAGAGATCATTCCTAAAGTCGCAGAGCAAGGGCTCGCCGATGCGGTTGACGTATTCTGCGAATCTATCGGCTTCAACCTAGAGCAAACCGAACGAATCTTTGCAGCAGCCAAAGCTCATGGACTCGCGATAAAAGGCCACACTGAGCAGCTTTCGAATTTGGGCGGCAGCGCACTTGCAGCAAAATACGGTGCACTCTCTGTCGACCATGTTGAATACCTTGATGAAACCGGGGTAAAAGCACTGGCAAAATCCGGCACAGTAGCCACGTTATTACCCGGTGCTTTCTACTTCTTGAAAGAAACCCAACAGCCACCCGTTGCCCTACTTCGTGAACACAACGTTCCAATGGCGATCGCGACCGACTTAAACCCCGGCACTTCACCCTTTGCTGATTTAACACTGATGATGAACATGAGCTGTACCCTGTTTGGTACGACACCTGAAGAAGCATTGCGTGGTGTAACTTGTAACGCTGCCGCAGCCATTGGTGACTCCCGAACTAAAGGCAAAGTCGACATCGGTTATGCCGCTGATTTAGCTATCTGGAATATCAATCACCCTGCCGATCTAAGCTATCAAATCGGTATTGCTCATCTGCATAGACGCATCGTTAATGGCGAGGTGTGTCATGACTCAATCTAAATCCAACGGCATTCAAAAAAACGCAGAAACCGTACATAACTTTGTGTGGACCGGACGTAATGATCTTGAAGATGGCGCACTCGGTACTCGCGTTCATCACATTACCAAGCAAGTACAAAGTAGTGATTTAAGTGACGCACTGACTGACGGTGCTATCGCCTTGGTTGGCTTTGCCAGCGATGCCGGTGTTGCAAGAAATAAAGGACGCGGGGGCGCGAAACAAGCACCTAACTTGATCCGCCAAGCTCTGGCGAATATGGCTTGGCACAGTGATGCACACATTGCCGATCTCGGTGATATTGAGTGCAATGATGGTCAGTTAGAAGTCAACCAAACACAGTGTGCTTCTGTGATTGCCAATGCTCTATCAACTAACAAAGTGATTACCCTTGGCGGTGGTCACGAAGTGGCTTGGGCGTCGTTCCAAGGCCTCGCTGAACGCCTTCACCAAGATCAACCTGAACACAAACCTAAAATAGGCATCGTTAACTTTGATGCTCACTTTGATCTTCGTGAATTTGAAAGCGACATCGCCGACGTTAAACCAAGCTCTGGCACGCCTTTTAACCAGATAAGTGACTACTGCCACAGACATCAATGGCCGTTTCATTACGCTTGTCTTGGCGTTAGTGCAGCCAGTAATACCCAAGCGCTATTTAACAAAGCCGACCAACTCAGTGTTTGGTATGAGCTCGACCGCAATATGACCCTAGTGAATCAAGTCACTCAACTGGTCAAGTTGCAAAAATTCATCACTGACTGTGATTACCTCTACCTCACTATCGACCTCGACGTATTCCCAGCTGCGACAGCGCCGGGCGTGAGCGCTCCAGCGGCACGAGGTGTGAGTTATGAAGCACTCGCTCCTTTTCTAGAACAGATATACCAACACAGCGAAAAACTGATTATCGCGGACATTGCAGAATATAACCCAAACTACGACGTCGATGGCCAAACGGCTCGATTAGCGGCGCGTTTATGTTGGGATATTGCCAGTGCAATGGCAGGCGACTCACCCAGCTATACCGATAACTAAAACTAAAACTAAAACTACAACGATATAACGTGAAACAGAAGGAAATCTAAAATGGCGGAACAGCACAACAGTGACCCTCGTCTCGACACGACTCGTGAAATTCGCGCACCTCATGGTACCACTTTGCGCGCAAAATCTTGGTTAACCGAAGCACCACTGCGTATGTTAATGAACAACCTAGACCCTGATGTGGCTGAACACCCACATGCACTGGTTGTGTATGGCGGTATTGGTCGTGCAGCACGTGACTGGAAATGTTATGACAAGATTGTTGAAGTATTAGAGCGTTTAGAGGACGACCAAACGCTGCTTGTTCAATCAGGAAAACCGGTAGGCGTGTTCCCAACTCATAAAAATGCGCCTCGCGTGCTGATCGCCAACTCGAACCTTGTCCCACATTGGGCGAACTGGGAACACTTCAATGAGCTCGATAAAGAGGGCTTGATGATGTACGGCCAAATGACCGCAGGTAGCTGGATCTATATTGGCTCACAAGGTATCGTCCAAGGTACTTATGAGACATTTGTTGCGATTGCCAAGAAGCACTTCCAAGGTGAAGCGAACGGTAAGTGGGTTCTAACGGGCGGTCTTGGTGGCATGGGTGGTGCTCAACCTCTCGCGGCGACCATGGCTGGCTTCTCAATGATCGCCGTGGAATGTGATGAATCAAGAATCGACTATCGCTTGCGTACCGGCTATGTAGACCAAAAAGCCACCAGCTTAGATGAAGCAATGGCTATGATTAAAGAGTCAGCAACACCTATCTCTGTTGGCTTATTAGGTAACGCGGCAGACGTATTCCCTGAGTTAGTGGAACGCAATATCACACCGGATGTGGTGACTGACCAGACCTCTGCTCACGATCCTTTGAACGGCTACTTGCCGCAAGGCTGGACGATGGAGAAAGCCGCACAAGAACGCACCATTGATGAAGCAAAAGTCGTGAAAACCGCGAAACAATCGATGGCGATTCAAGTTCAAGCCATGCTAGACCTGCAATATCGCGGCGCAGCAACGGTGGATTACGGTAATAACATTCGCCAAATGGCACTGGAAGAAGGTGTGGAAAACGCATTTGATTTCCCGGGTTTCGTACCTGCATATATTCGTCCTTTATTCTGTGAAGGCATCGGTCCGTTCCGTTGGGCGGCACTGTCGGGTGATCCAGAAGATATCTACAAAACAGACCAAAAAGTAAAAGAACTGATTCCAGACAACCCACATCTACATAACTGGCTAGATATGGCGCGTGAACGCATCCAGTTCCAAGGCCTACCCGCTCGTATCTGTTGGGTGGGTTTGAAAGACCGTGAACGCTTAGGCCAAGCATTCAATGAAATGGTCAAAAATGGCGAACTCAAAGCACCAGTTGTTATTGGTCGTGACCACCTAGATTCAGGTTCAGTCGCAAGCCCGAACCGCGAAACTGAAGGCATGATGGATGGCTCTGATGCAGTTTCAGATTGGCCTCTATTGAACGCCCTTCTGAACACAGCTGGCGGCGCAACTTGGGTTTCTCTGCACCACGGTGGCGGCGTTGGCATGGGCTTCTCACAACACTCGGGCATGGTGATTTGTTGTGACGGTAGTGAAGACGCTTCGCAACGTATTGCTCGCGTGCTTCACAATGACCCAGCAACCGGCGTAATGCGTCATGCAGATGCGGGTTACGATATTGCCAAGCAGTGTGCTAAAGAGCAGAAACTTGATTTACCTATGCTAAACGAAGAACTTCGTCGCCTTTAATGTCTGGAGAGAACATGTTGAACTTATTACTTAAACCAGGACTTCTTGGCCTATCTGAACTTCGTAAAATCAGCCGTAGCCCTGTGAACCTATCGCTGGATCCTGCTGCAATCCCTGATATTGAAGCGAGCATGCACGTTGTCGAGCAAGTGATTGCTGAAGATCGCACTGTGTATGGCATCAACACGGGTTTTGGCTTACTAGCAAACACCAAAATTGCGCCGGAAGATCTTGAAGTTCTACAAAAAAGTATCGTACTTTCTCACGCAGCGGGCATTGGAAAATTTATGTCTGATGAAACCGTGCGTTTGATGATGGTATTGAAGATTAACAGCTTGTCTCGCGGTTACTCAGGGATTCGCCTCAAGGTGATTAATGCTCTTATCGATCTGGTGAATGCACAGGTTTACCCATGTGTTCCACAAAAAGGATCCGTTGGTGCCTCTGGAGACCTTGCTCCCCTCGCCCACATGAGTACTGTTCTGCTCGGTGAAGGCCAAGCTCGCCATAACGGCAAGATCATCACGGGGTTAGAAGCGATGCAGATCGCAGGGTTGGAGCCTATTACGCTCGCACCAAAAGAAGGCTTAGCACTGTTAAACGGTACTCAGGCATCAACGGCATTTGCATTAGAAGGTCTGTTCGCAGCCGAAGACTTGTTTGCGTCTGCAACTGTGTGTGGTGCGATGTCTGTTGAGGCAGCGCTGGGTAGTCGTCGCCCGTTTGACCCTCGAATTCATCGTGTTCGTGGTCATCGTGGTCAAATGGATGCTGCGCTGGCTTACCGTCATATGCTTGATCAAAAAAGTGAAATTGGTGAATCACACACTGGCTGTGAAAAGGTTCAAGACCCTTACTCGCTACGTTGCCAACCTCAAGTGATGGGGGCTTGTTTACAGCAGATTCGTAACTCAGCAGAGACTTTAACGATTGAAGCGAATGCTGTATCCGACAACCCGTTAGTTTTCGCTGACGATGGCGACATCATTTCAGGCGGTAACTTTCACGCAGAACCCGTCGCGATGGCCGCCGATAACCTTGCATTGGCGATTGCTGAGATCGGCAGCCTGTCTGAACGAAGAATGGCGCTGCTGATTGATAGCGCGCTAAGCAAACTTCCACCTTTCTTGGTCGATAACGGCGGCGTGAACTCCGGTTTCATGATTGCTCAAGTCACCTCGGCGGCACTGGCGAGTGAGAACAAAACCTTAGCTCACCCCGCATCAATCGACAGCCTTCCAACCTCGGCTAACCAAGAAGACCATGTCTCAATGGCCACCTTTGCGGCACGTAGGCTGAGATACATGGCTGAAAATACCCGTGGGATATTGGCAGTAGAATATTTGGCCGCGGCACAAGGGTTAGACTTCCGCGCTCCGCATCTATCTTCTCCTCGCGTGGAAGAAGCGAAACAGATTTTGCGTGAAAAAGTCAGCTTCTACGACAAAGACAGATATTTTGCACCGGATATTGAACAAGCAAATTTATTGCTCAAATTATCCGTTCATAATCACCTAATGCCAGAAGGCACTTTGTGTAGCTTTTAAAGCAAAAACATTGTGAGCAACACCATTAAAAGGATATATAAACAAGGGCTATCGATTAGCCCTTGTTGCATTGAGCTAAAGGCCATATCTCCCTTAAAATCGTCACATACCATCCAACGTATTTATCTAATTGACTGATATACAAGCAAAGTTAACTGGATAGACCATTAGAACGAAGTTAGTTAGCTATAATCCTCAGCAGATTTGATCACCTATAGCGATACTATGTTTCTGACACCTTACTTTTCTACTGAAGACAATCAATTTCAATTCACTCGTGAACAAGCTAGCCACTTTGCTAAAAAAGTAGCCGCTGACTTCAATCCAATTCACGATGAAGACAATAAGCGCTTCTGCGTGCCTGGCGATCTTTTATTTGCAGTGCTTTTACAAAAAGAAGGCATCAGCCAAAAAATGCGTTTTAATTTTTCTGGTATGGTGGGTAATGGTATTGCGCTAAGTGTTGACAACAAATGTGAAAAAGAAAGCTCACTGGTTGACGAGAAAGGCAAAGAGTACCTGCACATGTCTTGTGAAGGTGAGAAGAGCCACGACCAAGCGTTCATCGAGCACGTAGTAACCAACTACGTTAAGTTCTCTGGCATGAACTTCCCACACATCATGGTTCCTCTGATGGAAGAACAACAGATGATGATCAACTGCCAGCGTCCTCTTGTGATTTACGAGAGCATGGAAGTTGAATTTACTCGCCTAGACCTGTCTCATCCAGAAGTTGAATTCTCTGGTGCGACTTTTGATGTTGAAGGCAAGCGTGGCCTCGTGACCTTAAACTTTGAGTTTAAAGAAAACGGAGAAATCGTCGGTAAGGGCGTAAAGCGCATGGTCGCAAGTGGCCTTAAGCCATACGACCAAGCTTCTGTCGACGATTTAGTAAACCGCTTCAACGAGCGTAAAGAGATGTTTCTAGCTCAATTCGCAGCCGCCGCTTAATCAGCATCCTTATTTACACATCTCGATGTAAATAAGCTCTAGAACAAGATCAATAAAGCCCAGCTTGATAATCTCAAGCTGGGCTTTTTTATTTCGGTTATTAAGCCACTCAAGCCTGCACTAAATCCAGCGTCTAACCTTTTGTTTATAATCAACATATTCTGCACCAAATAATTGCTCTAGAGCACGCTCTTCTGGCTTAATTTGGAACTGATTCATGTATATTACGAATACAAAACTGAGCAAAACACTGAATAGGTTTTGGAAGAAGTAGCCAAAGCAAAACAGTAAGATGAATAGCCCTAGATACATTGGATTTCGCGTGTAGCCAAAGATTCCACTGTCCACCACTGAAGAAGCGGTGTCAACTTTGATCGGATTAACGGTGGTTTTCTGCTTTCGAAACTCCCATATGCCTGATAACCCGATCACACCACTCAATACGATTCCGGCCCCCAGAACGATGATCTTATAGGGCCACAATATTACCCCTATAGTCAGGTAATGAGCACTGAAGTAAGAAGCGACTAATACCAGTATAAACAGAGCAACGGGTGGGGCTTTTAACTCTAGAAACTTCATGTTTTCCCTTATTAACATTCTTTTGTTAGCTTAGAAAAAAGCCCAGCAATGGCTGGGCTAAATACATTAAAGAATAGTGGCTAACGCCTGTAAAGGGTGTGCAAGCTTTTCGCCTTCGAGGCGTTTCACTTGGCTACGACAAGAGTAACCTGTGACTAAGCAACGTTCTTTCGGTAAGTCTTGCATTTGAGGCTTCCAACTTAAGCCGTATATGTCTTTTGACATTTGCAACTTATCAACTTCGTGACCAAATGTGCCAGCCATACCACAACACCCGACAGGAACGCTGGTTAACGCCGCACCAAAGTGTTTAAAAATAGCCCCCCACTCTTTTTCAGCATTTGGCATTTTCGTCTTTTCAGTGCAGTGCGCGAACAAGTACCACATTTCGTTACTTGAAGAGCGCGCTTCGAACTCACCTAACAGTGGCAGTAACCACTCATGAACGGTAAGCACATCAAAGTCGCCCCGTTTTTTCTCTAAAATCTCGACATATTCATCGCGATAACAAAGTACAAGTGCAGGATCAACACCAACTAAAGGAATACCAATATCAGCCACCATCGACAAGAAATCAGACGTTGATTTTGCCTCTCGCGCAAAACGACTTAAGAAGCCTTTAATGTGCAGTGCTTTGCCATTGGGTTTAAACGGCAGCAACACTGGTGTTTTGCCAAGTTTCTCAGCCAAGGTCACAAAGTCTTCAACCACATCGGCATCATAGAAGCTTGTAAACGGATCTTGAACGATCAACACATGCTGTTTCTTCTGTTCAGAAGAGAGCCCTTCTAGATATTGTCGATCAAAAAGTTGTCGTTCTTTACTCGCCAGACGATTTGTTAGTGTCGGCACTGACATCAGCGGTGCATCGATATAACCCACCGTTTTGGCCGTAGTCGTCTGAATCCACTTTTGACCTAAAACAGCATTCACAACTTTGGGCGCCTTGGCCATCAAAGGCAGCATCATTTCAATATTTGCGACCAAATAATCCTTTACTGGGCGTTGATAACGTGAGTAATAGATGTTTAAGAACCGAGAACGGAAGCTTGGAACATCCACTTTGATTGGACATTGGCTCGCGCACGCTTTACACGCAAGACAACCATTCATCGCTTCATAAACTTCATGAGAAAAATCGTATTCATTGCGCTTATTCATTGTGTTACGAACACGATCAACCATCGTTTTAACTGGGGTGTTGTCCTTGAGCACTTCTTGCTCAAGATCGAGAATATCCACACCTTGCTCAGTCAGTTGACGTAACCATTCCCTTACCAAGCCCGCACGGCCTTTAGGTGAATGACGACGATCTGCCGTGACTTTCATCGACGGGCACATTGGCGAACTGGTATCGTAGTTGAAGCACAAGCCGTTACCATTACATTCCATAGCCTGCTTGAAGCTATCACGAACTTGTACCGCGATCTGACGATCATAGAATCCACGCTTAGTATCCGTTACTTTTACCAATTCAGCGTCACTTTCTAATGGTGTACAAATCTTGCCTGGATTCATCTTATTGTGTGGATCAAATGCCGCTTTGATGCGCCTTAGCTCGGTATACAGTTCTTCACCAAAAAATTCTGGCCCGTATTCAGAACGAAAACCTTTACCGTGCTCGCCCCACATCAAGCCACCGTATTTCGCTACTAACTTAACCACTTCATCGGAGACTTCGTGCATTAATGCTTCTTGCATCGGGTCACACAGATCCAATGCTGGACGAACGTGTAACACACCAGCATCAACATGACCAAACATGCCGTAATTCAACGCTTTTGAATCGAGTAATTCTCTAAATTCAAAGATAAAGTCTGCCAAGTTTTCCGGTGGTACGCAGGTATCTTCCGCAAAAGCGACAGGCTTAGCTCGACCTTTCGCCGCCCCTAATAGACCCACCGCTTTTTTACGCATGTTGTAGATTCGACCAATACTGGCTAAATCACTGCACACTTGAAAGCCAATCACACCGCCTTCTTCACTCTCGACCATGGTTTCAAGTTGGGCTGTCAGTGCTTGAACGAGTTGCTCCACTTCCGCTTCATCTTGGCCTGCAAACTCAACCATATTGATGCCAAGCATCTCTTTGTTAGGAACGTCCGTCAGCAAGTCACTCACGGTATGCCAAACAATGTCTTGCTTAGCAAGGTTCAATACTCTTGAATCCACCGTTTCAACAGAGAGCGCGAGGGCGTCCACCATAAATGGCGCATGACGCAGCGCAGAGTCAAACGTATTGTATTTCACGTTGACCAGTGTGCGCGCTTTCGGAATCGGCGTGAGGTTGAGCTTTGCTTCCGTGATGAATGCTAAAGAACCTTCAGCGCCACATAAAACGCGAGTCAGATCAAAGCTGTCATCTTGTTCGTTGATTGCATTCTTTAGGTCATAGCCTGTTAGGAAGCGGTTCAGCGGAGGAAATTTATCTAAGATTTGAGCGCGCTTGTCTCGGCAAACCGCTTCCGTCACCGCAAGCGCATGATGAGCAAACTCACCCTCGGTCGGCAAGCCATTTGATAAGTCAGATTCTAAGCACGAACCGTCCACTAAAACCGCTTGTACCGACAAAACATGATCAGAGGTTTTACCGTACTTCAATGACCCCTGCCCTGAAGCATCGGTATTGATCATGCCACCTAAAGTGGCGCGGTTGCTGGTAGAGAGATCAGGAGAGAAAAAGTAACCGTACGGACGCACAGCGTCATTCAATTGATCTTTAACGATTCCCGACTGAACTCTTACCCATCCCTCAACCTCATTGATCTCAAGAACTTGATTCATGTAACGCGATAGATCAACCACGATACCTTTCGTTAGGGACTGCCCATTAGTTCCAGTCCCACCACCGCGAGGGGAAAAAGTCACGCGTTCGTAGGCGGATGTAGCACCCACTTTGCCGATCAACACAACATCATGAGTTGTTTTTGGCAGAATGACAGCCTGCGGCAATTGCTGATAGACACTGTTATCAGTCGCAGCAGCCAAACGGCTAGAATATTGAGATTCAATGTCGCCAGTAAAGCCCGCCGTTTTTAGTTCATCTAAAAAGCGTACAACTACTGGATCGACATCAGCATTGAGTTGAAGTCTTGGTAACATTTGCGTCCTGCCCCTACTTCGCTGATCCAATCAGCATTGGGTTATCTGAAAATTTTTATGATTTTTTTTGAATTTGGTCACTTTACTACTATTAAGTTGATATAAAAAGGTGATCAAATCAGAATCTCGGTGCAACAATGGATAAATTGTCACTTTTGTCTTCAATAAATAGTAATATATTGAATAACATTTTGTTTAAGACACCTCCACGAGCACATCACAATGAAAAAGAACAAAACGGTCACCACTGAAGATATTCTTCTTAAGCTATGCCAATCAGTCTCAAGCGTACTCACTTCAGCGACGGCCTCTCAGGTGTCCTATTCAGCCATGGTTCAAAAAATAAACAAGACAAGTCTAAAGCCAGATTTTGGTTGCTTCGTCTTATTTGATGGCGGCTTCTCAGGCCTTGTCGTTATCAATTTTACGTCAAAGGCTGCACTAGAGATCTACACCAATTACATGCGTAATATGGGCATGCCAGAAAATGAACTTGCGGTACTTCATACTTCAGATGAAGTTGGCGATGTGCTAGGTGAGTTGATGAACCAACTGGTGGGTGATTTCACAAACAAGATTCGCAAGGAACTGCAAACCAATATTACGCAGAACCAACCGAAAATGCTCGCACTCAACAAACAAGTCAACCTTTCTGTTGATACCAACCTAGATCGCCCACAAGCTCGTCGTGTCACGTTCTCTACCCAAAATAACCACATTTTCTACTTAGAACTTGCCATGGATAAAACAGAATTCATCCAATTAGAAGAATTTGAAATTGCTGAGGACGAGAGTCCAGACAGCATTCTAGAAGCAACTCAGAGAAAAATGCAGCAAGCAAACCAACCAACTTATAATGCGGGTAATGATTCTGCCGCCGATCTACTCGATGAACTTGGGATCTAGTTTGCAAAAACGCTAGTGTTTCCCCATAGATCGTATCGTAAACGCCAATCATCCCCATGATGGCGTTTTTATTTGTCTCACCAAACTGCTTATTGTTTTCCCTCTCTCTTTTTTCATCAAGAGAGTTTTGGCTTTCTGTTACTGAAACATGTAAAATGTCGGACTTTTGAAAATTTGTGGTCATGATTAAGTCGCCGATGGATAAAAAAAAAGCCCTTAAGAAAATAGCTAAATGCCTTGAACTTGGTAACTCTGCAAACGTCAATGAAGCTGCTAATGCGATAAAAATGGCGCATAACTTGATGTTGAAATATGGTCTCGAAAAAGACGATATTGAATTTATCAAGATGGGGAAAACTCAGTCCAGCCACCTGTTACCTGCCAATATCAGTTCTACGTTGCTGCGTGTTATTCGCGGTATCAATACCAAGTTTGGCGTGGAAGCCGTATTACTGAACCACAAAGGCCTTAAGCGTGTTGAATTCATTGGTGAAGCTGATCGCGCTATTTTCGCAGCCTTTGCTTTCGATATTATTTATCGTGAGTTGAATGAACATACCGGTCAGTTCCGGAATAGTTTTGCAGGTTCAGGAACGGGATCGTTAGAGGTGACTCGCCGTGTAAATTCATTTGTATCAGGTTGGGTTGAAGGGGCACTTGAAAAACTGCCAACGATTACCCCTGACGATGAATCTAACAACAAGATCAATAATTACATTGATAAAGAGTTCAAAAATATCGATCGTGAAACTTTCAAACAGCAACTCAGAGAGGCGATGAAAAATCTCACCGCAGACTATGAAGTTGGCTTGAAAAAAGGGCGTAAGTTGTCGGTTAATCGCCCAGTAGCCGGAGCTCAAGCTGCAAAAAAAATCGCCAAATCGTAGTGCATGACGGTTTCATGTTTATTAGAAGCGACACAACTTAACATTCAGCACAATGTTTACGACTAATAAAATATCGACACAGGGCTTATCTCTTGCTTTTTACATTAGACACTCTGAAATCAGTACGTATTAGAACTCTATTTCTAACCGTCATCTTCTCGATAACACAAATGGCTTATGCCAACAGCGATGTTGAGTTGAAGCAGAGTGCTCAAAACCAAGATCCCGTTGCCCAGTATCAATTGGCCCAATCGTATGAATTGGGTACTGGTACCCCTAAAAATATGGATGATGCCATCTATTGGTATCAGCAATCAGCGGACAGTGGTCATTCAGATGCGCAATTTAAACTTGCCAAGTTGTACGCTGCAGGAACGGGGGTCGAACAAAATAACCAACTCGCATTGGAATGGTTTATTAAAGCGGCGCTACAAGGCAACAAACAAGCACCGTTAGAGGTCGCTAAAATCTACGAAGACTTGTCTAAAGAAAAACACTTCCCCCAACTTCAACCATTAGATTTAGCACTGCTGTGGTACGAAGTGGCCGTAAAAAACAATCCTGCTGCCGAAGAGGGTTACAACCGTGTTCTGGAAGCACAATTCAACCAACAACGGGCAAAGCAAATTTCTTCGATAGAGCAGCTCAATGACAACGTTAATGCTGAAGCCAACACCAATCAACCCAGTACCATCCCGATCATTCAATCCTCTAGAGAGCAAGTAGCACGTTCTAACCTAACGCATTCAGATTATCTGATTAGCGCAGCATTAGCCGTGTTAATCGCCATTATCAGTATCATTTCGACTCTCGTTGTCTCGAGAAAAAGATACGCTCTAGAGCCGAGGGATACACTACAGCAACAACAATCGCTTAAAGCACAACTTAACTCGAAGGACCTTACGATTAAGCAGCAAAAACGACAACTGCACACTATGTTCCACGAATTAAAGAAGCAGAAAAACAGTCAAGGTCTGAGTCATTTACAGGTAGCCTGCGCGCTATTTGGGTACACACCCAGTTCAATTCCCGACCAAAAAAGCATCAAGTTTCGATACAAACAGCTATCTAAAATATATCACCCAGATGGTCACGGATGTGACGAAGAAATGAAACGTTTGAACAATGCGCTAAAAACCATCTTACAAAATGTTACCTAATTGTAAATAAGCACGTAACTTCATTTTCTAAGTCCACAAAGATACCGATTTTATTACTTCGGCAATCGATCCCCCTCTCAAAAACGGGTAACAAACTATTAACTAATCGGGATGACTTATGTCATAATTTGCACCGAAAATACACCTGACATATACAGGTGAGGAGAAAATATGTTCGCAGTAGAAGGCGTTTGTGATTGGTGCAAAAAGCCAAGCCTAGTAAAAAAGCACGATTACTTAGATGGTAAGTGGCATCATGCATGTAAAGAGTGCAATGATATTGCAACCATTGATGTTCGCCAATTCAACATTGGTGAAATGGAAATGAGAGCAAAACTGTCCCAAGCGACATTGAGATAAGCAATACCGTTGAAATATAAGAAAGCGCTTAAGGCGCTTTTTTTGTGCCTCTGATTTTAGAGCTTCTCCCTTCTATGCAGGTGTACACAGTACTTACCTATCAAAAACCCTGTAAACACCTGTATAAAGCTCACATTTTTTTCAACTTATGAGACAAAACAGCAAATTCATTCAAATTTAATTTACCTAATAATTTCAATAATTTAATTGTTTTTCATCCATAATCTCAGACGAAATCGTCCAATAATCCCGCAAAAAACGCTTGATCTTATAAGCAACTAAAACTACTGTATACACATACAGCATGTATATAAGGACAGCAAAATGATTCAAGCACACGTTAAAGCACAACACTCTAGCCCGCTAGTTCACTGCGCATTTACATCAGTTTCTCGTAAAAGCAAAAATTCAAACGAGGAAGCGTTGTTTGCAAGAATGGCGTTGCTGTCCAATCAACATCAATGGTTACTGTTTACGGCTCAAACACCAAGACCATCGGCTAAGCAGCTTAAGCAACATAATGTTTGCTGCGACCGCGTTATTCATATGAAAGCCTCTCATCAAATGACTGAGGTAGAGACTGTCGAGAAAGCAATCCGCTCTAAGAATGCGAGTGCGATTGTTGCAAGTGCATCGATTGATCAGTTCAGTCAACAGTACCTAAGAACATTAGGGTTACGCTTTCAATGTGAAGTCTTCTTTATGGATGCAAATTCAGAGCGTATTCACTAAGCCATATTGCTTAACAATTTAGCGAACAAACACAGCTCCAAAACACAGTCCAAATATACTGCCTTCCCCTGCCCTACAATTCGCCAATTTTTTAGCGGATTGTTAGGCGGGGGTTTTTATTTAAACAACAGATTTAGCAATCGTTTGCTTTTTCTCTGGAAGCAAAGAGTAGATTGGGTATAATGCCCGTCTAATCATGTGCACACCGCACTTCTCTGTATGACGTTTGATAAAAGATAGGAATGTCTAAATGAGCCTTGCTGATCAAGTTCTTGCCGTAAATGATGACCTACCAATCCGTACTGATAAACCTGTCCACAGTGGCAAGGTTCGTTCGGTCTACTGGTTAACTGAAGAAGATAGCCAACGACTAATTAAAGAGAAAGGCTACGATGTAGCACCAGATGCGCCTTTAGCAATCATGGTGATCAGTGACCGTATCTCTGCATTTGATTGTATCTGGCGTGGTGAAGGAAATCTTAAAGGTGTTCCAGGTAAGGGAGCGGCTCTGAATGCTATCTCTAACCATTGGTTCAAATTGTTTAAAGACAACGGACTTGCTGACAGTCATATTCTTGATATCCCTCACCCGTTCGTATGGATTGTACAAAAAGCTCGCCCAGTCATGATCGAAGCGATTTGTCGTCAATACATCACTGGTTCAATGTGGCGTGCATACGCAAACGGCGAACGTGAATTCTGTGGTATCGAGATGCCTGAAGGCCTTGAGAAAGACAAGAAGTTGCCTGAACTACTGATCACGCCTTCAACAAAAGGGATTCTGAAAGGTATTCCTGGCGTTCCAGAAGCTGACGATGTGAACATCACACGTAACAACATCGAAGATAACTTCGCAGCATTCAACTTTACTCAAGCAAGCGACATCGCGCATTACGAAAAACTTCTTAAAGAAGGCTTCAACGTCATCAGCCAAGCGCTAGCAAAAGTAGACCAAACCTTTGTTGATACCAAATTTGAGTTTGGCTACGTCAACGATGCTCAAGGCAAAGAAAAGCTTATCTACATGGATGAAGTCGGTACGCCAGATTCATCTCGCATTTGGGATACTCAGGAATACAACAACGGCAACATCATTGAGAATTCAAAAGAAGGCTTCCGTCAGTTCTTGCTTAACTACTTCCCTGATGCTGATATTCTATTGAACAAAGAGCGTATGCCAGAGCGTGAAGCATTAGCTCGAGATAATGAACTCCCTCTGGATTCATTAATGTCTCTGTCGCGGACTTACCTTGATATTGCCGCGAAAATCACAGGAGCAGAGATCATACTAAGCGAGAATCCTAAGCAAGAGATCATCGATGTACTGCGTTCTGACTACGGACTAATCGATTAATCACGACCTGACTGTGAAATACACCTAAATACCAAAAAGGGCCTCTATATTGAGGCCCTTTCTATAGGTACATTTTCATCTTCTTTGAGCTAAGCAATACTGAGAGATTACAGCTTAATAGTAAACTCTTCCCCTGTATTACCTGCAATGACTAGATGACTGCGTGATTCGATATACGCTATCTGCTCTTCTTCAAGAGAGTATGGCATAACCACTTTGAGTTCATTGATACCTTCGAGCTTAGCAAGTTTAAGCAAAGTGACAATATTTGACTCATCACTTTTACGCGTAGACATCGATTTCAACGCCATCTGCCATAAGCGATCTTCAGGAGTGGCAAGCTCTTTAATGCTATCTCTCCAGACAGTACTGAATATTGGCGCAATAGTGGTCAAAGCTTCCAAAAAAGTCCATTTTTTACTGCATGAGGCGCCAAGAAATGTTGTGTAATCAAACTCTACTCGCGTCTCTTCCTGTTTATCCATGATGTCCCCCGACATTTTGGCAACGCAATATACTTAATATCCACCAACTCTTTCGTTATAGCAATAGGATATAGAAGAATGGTCTTTTATGACCTTTTGATTTGTTGAAATGGCATATAAAAACCAAGCGTTTAACATAATATGCACTGAAAAATCATATCTGCATCCATTGGATAATATTTTAGAGATAAAACTAATCTATCTAAACTTTCTAGACCGTAGCCATCGCTAGGTAACCAAATGAAAAGGAACACCACTGTGTTCCTTTCTATCGATATATCAATATTGCCGCTCTATTGCTTGCCCTAGTTCTTGCTCGATTAAATCACTTGCGAGATTAGCAAAAAACAACCAAACAGCAACGAGAATAACATCATTGTTCTGCCACCTTCGGCTTGGTATCTATCGTCAGAGATTTTCATAAAACGCTGCTTATGAACCATCACTAAAGGAATAAACACCGCTAAGAATACCAAGATGATGCCTGCGTAGTTCAGCACTTGTAAAAATTTATCTGCAGCAAGCAATGACCCCACCAGAGGCAAGATAAAACTAACGCAATAAGTGACCGCTGTGTTTTGGTTAAACATGTCTTTATTCTGGTTGAACAGCGCCATCGCTACACCAAAGAAAGAGGTCAACAAGGCTAAACCTGTAAAAGTAGAGAGGATGTTACCCACCCAAGGGGACTGAGCCTCGAACGCTGCCATCAAATCTGAGACATTCTTAAAGCTTCTAAATTGCGCTTCACTCAGGTTACCAACCACAGCAAATAGCCAACATAGATAACACACTAATGGGATCAAAGAACCGACGATCACCATATTACGTAGCTGTCTATCTGTTGCCTCGTGATTGTAAGAAACCAAGGTAGGAATCACCACCATAAAGCCAAAACTGGTGAACAAAATTGCACTGGTTTTGATGAGGCTAACATGGTCATGACTGGTGACCTGCATCAGGTTCTCTTGAGTCATGCTTGGTGCCAAAAACGCCATGGTGGCAAACAAGCTGGCTAGCATAATAAAAAACAATACGCGGTTCAGTTTATCAATCACCCCCGTACCACTCGCAACGATAGCACCCGCCAGCACGGTAAACACGATTTGGCTGGTGGTCGCGGTAATCTCAACGCCAAAGTTAGACAGTAACTTACTCAGCAAGTCACCTGCCCCCAGAATGTAAGCCATTAATAGGCAAATCAATAACGCGTATAGCAAACCGTTGGTAAGCAACTGACCTTTTTTACCCAAGGTTTTTCGGGCAATCGAGTTTAATCCTAGACCGCCACCCGCTTTGATGGTTGCTTCTAGAAGTAGTAAGGCTGCGTAAGTCGTACCGAAGCAGATCAGTACCATCAACAGTGTGCCGTAAAGCAATCCGAATTGGGCTAATACCATTGGGATCGCAAGCATACCAGCACCGAGAGCGGTACCAGCGATAATTAGGGAGCTACCCATCATTTTAATATTCATTGTCTTTAACTTATTTGTTTCGTTTTTATAGGTGTGAATCTTCGTCCATCGCGAGGATGGTAAAGGAAGTCAGATAGCAATAAAGTTATAAAACGAATAACAATAGGAGCGATAAACGGTAAAGAAGCGTGCAGAGGCGAAGTCGAACAGGGCGTTCAAAGGAGAGCTTGTCTTAAAAGAGGTAAAACGAGAAGCGTAAGTGAGCGTAAACTGATGTGGCGAACCTTCCGTAGGTTCGATAATCGGTGATGTAATCTTGAATTTCATGTATGTGTCCAATAAGTCACATTCCATAGCATTTGAAACAGCGTATCCGTTGCTGCCCTACCTCTATCATAGAGGTCTTTTCATCTTATCGAATGAGCCTAGAAACACAACGCTATAAGCGCAATTTTTGCTTTTAAATTAAACAAAATAGCCTTTTGGATACAAATTGACCACCAGCCGGGAGGAAACAACATTTATTACGAATAAAATATTCGTCCCATAAAAACACTCACCTATTAGCACAAGTTTTGACTACATAACCCCGAGAGCAGATATACAGGTACAAAAAAAGCGCTCTTACTAAGCGCTCTTTCGTTTCATTGTACCTTGAAAGCTATAATCTTGAAGACTCTAGCATTCAAGATTCTGTCGTCTCAAAATGACAACATTAGAACCTTATTCACCGCGGTAAATACAACCAGCGGTACAGGTTTCTTTAATCTCAACTTTGCTTAAAAGCGGCAAGTCTGGTTTTAGCTCGTTCCAGATCCATTTAGCCAAGACTTCACTCGTTGGATTCTCTAAGCCTTTAATGTCGTTCAAGTAGTAGTGATCGAGACGGTCGTAAATGGGTTTGAATACAGCTTTGATTTCAGAAAAGTCGACTATCCAGCCTGTATGTGGATCGACTTCGCCTTCTACGTATAAACGAACAAGAAAAGAGTGACCATGCAAACGACCGCACTTGTGCCCCTCAGGAACGTGTGGAAGATGGTGGGCAGCTTCAAACATAAACTCTTTGTATAACTCAGATCTCATTGTGTTTCTCAGGCTAAAAAATGACAGGCAATTTTACGTAAAACCACTGCACACTACAAGTTCTATCACGACCATGCACCCTTTTAGCAACAACGATTCGGCGTAAGATCAACCATTCCCTTCTGTCAAAACTAGGTGCAGTTCAATACAGCATCAATACAGAAACCTCACCCACAAAAAAGCGCTCAATCATGAGCGCTTTAAGTTCTTAGCCTGTTAATTTAGGATTGTAATCCCTATATAAACCATAGCTTAGTGTGTAATCGAAACCGCGGTTAAGTCTTGGTGCTTATGATACATTGCATGTTTCAATATGAGATTCTCACTCACAGTATCCATTCCTGAAACCTTAACCTCAGCGCCTTTTTTACGGAACTTAAATACGACCTTATCAAGTGCCTCTACCGAGGTATTATCTAGGAACGAAGCATCAGAAATGTCGATAGTCACCAGAGGTGTCGCATTGTCATAATCGAACAAGTCGACAAAAGCATCAGAAGAAGCAAAGAATACGTGACCTTTCACTCGGTGAGTGGTGTGTCGTTCGTTGGTTACCACCTCATCTGAGATGAAGACCATCGATTTGCTAGCATGAGCATAGAACAGAGCCGATAACACCACACCAACTGCAACACCTATCGCGAGATTGTGGGTAAACACAACAACTGCCACGGTCGCGAGCATGGTTACGTTTGTAGGGAGGGTATGATCTTTGAGTTCAACAATGGAGCGCCATGAGAATGTACCGATTGAAACCATGATCATCACAGACACGAGAGCCGCCATCGGTATCAGCTTCAACCAATCAGAGACAAACACTACCATTAATAACAAACCAACCCCTGCAATCATGCTGGATAATCGAGTTAAGCCGCCTGATTTGATGTTAATGATCGACTGACCAATCATCGCACAACCCGCCATGCCACCAAAAAAGGAAGCCACGATATTTGCAACGCCCTGCCCTTTACACTCATTGTTTTTATTACTTTCAGTATCTGTCAGGTCATCCACTATTGTCGCTGTCATCAATGATTCCAATAAACCAACAAGAGATAGAGCAATAGAATATGGAAGAATGGTCGAGAGCGTATCAAAGGTCAATGGAATGTTTGGAATCAAGAACACAGGCAGTGAATCGGGAAGTTTACCCATATCACCAATCGTTCTGACATCTAAACCAAATAATAGGCTGATGATTGTCAGGACAACAATCGCCACTAAAGGAGAAGGTATTGCACGACCAAACTTCGGAAAATAGGGAAGCAGATAGATGATCGCTAAACCCAAAGCAACTAACACGTAAACGCTCGAAGGAACGTTGATCAATTCAGGAAGTTGGGCCATGAAAATTAAGATGGCGAGTGCGTTAACAAATCCAGTAATCACCGATTTGGAAACAAAGTTCATCAGGTTGCCAAGTTTAAGATACCCAGCCGCGATTTGAATGACACCAGCAAGAAATGACGCAGCGAGTAGATATTCTAACCCGTGTTCTCTCACTAAGGTCACCATTAACAACGCCATAGCGCCAGTTGCACCGGAAATCATTCCTGGGCGACTGCCAACCAAAGCGGTCACGACACAAATACAGAAAGAGGCATAGAGTCCTACCTTAGGGTCGACGCCTGCAATAATTGAAAATGCGATAGCTTCAGGAATTAACGCGAGTGCTACCACAATCCCAGATAATAAATCTCCTTTAACGTTTGATAACCAGTGTTTTTTTAAATAATTTAGCATGTAATTCTCTTTTACTTGTACAGCCAGTCCTGCCTTGTTCAGACATAATTTGATCGACTGTTTTTCTTTAATGAGCGAGAGCTCGAAAAATGCGGGTGTAGAGAGGATGCAGGGGTTAAGGCGGCGTAATTAACACGTAGATATTAAACTCCTATTGTTGCTTTAATGGGTAGTTAAAAAGGTGATCAAGCCCAATGTGACTTAAGCCGCGCCAATATAGAGTGAGTCTCAATACAATGACACTACCATTATCAAAAACAAAGATTCCATAAATACACCTCCCATTCAATCATTACCCTAAAGAAAACATAAAGGCGGACGTGATGTTAAGATCGAACAAAAAACACCCCCTAAAACGTATTTCTCGTCAGTAGACACAATATTTCTGTCACCAAGCAAGAATAAAGGTTGAAGCTGTCGATATGACAGGTAATATGTTCCATCGATTTAAAAAGTTTATACAACTCAATGTTTCGACTAATTATTGTGCAAACATCTGTTTATTTGCAATAGTGCTAGAGACATTGAGTTGAATTTGTCCCTCAATGGAGAATGTAATCAACATGACTTACGCGCCTGTAACAGACGTACTTGGCGGCAAGCTAGCGGTAGACAGTGAAGTCACTGTTCGCGGCTGGATCCGTTCACGTCGTGATTCCAAAGCTGGAATCTCTTTCCTTGCCATTTATGACGGCTCTTGTTTCGACCCGATTCAGGCCGTGGTTCCTAATAATCTTAATAATTACGAAAATGAAGTATTAAAGCTAACGACTGGCTGCTCCGTTGRAGTAACAGGCAAGATTGTTGAGTCTCCTGCGAAAGGTCAAGACTTCGAACTCGCAGTAACTGACGTTAAAGTTGTCGGTTGGGTTGAAGACGCTGACACTTACCCAATGGCTAAGACACGTCATTCTATCGAATACCTTCGTGAAGTGGCTCACCTACGCCCACGTACAAACGTGATTGGCGCAGTAGCACGTGTACGTAACTGTCTATCTCAAGCGATTCACCGTTTCTACCACGAGCAAGGCTTCTTCTGGACTTCGGCTCCACTTATTACTGCATCGGATGCAGAAGGCGCTGGTGAAATGTTCCGTGTTTCAACACTAGACATGGAAAACCTACCACGCACTGAAAAAGGCGACGTAGACTTCAACGAAGATTTCTTCGGTAAAGAGACATTCCTAACCGTATCTGGGCAACTTAATGCGGAAGCTTACGCTTGTGCACTAAGCAAAGTTTACACGTTCGGTCCTACGTTCCGTGCTGAAAACTCAAACACAAGCCGCCACCTCGCGGAGTTTTGGATGGTTGAGCCTGAAGTTGCGTTTGCTGATCTTAACGACGTAGCAAAACTGGCTGAAGACATGCTTAAGTACGTTTTCGCTGCGGTTCTTGAAGAGCGCCGCGACGACCTTGAGTTCTTCGCTTCTCGCATCGACAAACAAGCAATTACTCGTCTAGAGCAATTCGTTAACGCTGATTTCGCACAAGTTGACTACACTGACGCAATCCAAATCCTACTAGACTCTGGTAAGAAATTTGAATTCGACGTTGAGTGGGGCATCGACATGTCTTCTGAGCATGAGCGTTACCTAGCGGAAGAGCACTTTAAAGCACCGGTTATCGTTAAGAACTACCCGAAAGACATCAAAGCTTTCTACATGCGCTTAAACGACGACGGCAAAACCGTTGCAGCAATGGATGTACTTGCACCAGGCATTGGTGAAATCATCGGTGGTGCACAACGTGAAGAGCGTCTAGACATTCTAGACGAGCGTATGATTGCTATGGGTATCGACCCTGAGCACATGAGCTGGTACCGCGACCTACGTAAATACGGTACAGTGCCACACGCTGGTTTCGGTCTTGGTTTCGAGCGTCTCGTCTCTTATGTAACAGGTATGGGCAACGTTCGTGACGTGATTCCATTCCCACGTACGCCACGCTCTGCAAACTTCTAATTCGAATACCCATTCGATATTAAAAGTTCAGAACAAATAAAAACCTCCGCTATTGCGGAGGTTTTTTTGTTTAGAGACAACGAAGCAGCGGTATGCCACCAGCAAAAACGAGTCCTTCAGAGGTGAGTCGTGATGTGGGTTGCTCACCTCTTTATAGTGCGCGCAAAGATTGCCACCGTCATTTTAGACATCGCGATCTCTCAATAAATTAGAGCTCGCGTTAAGCGCACAGTTACAAGATTAAACACTGTGTCAGCGTGTACCCTCTCGACACATTCTGCGTCTGTCATGTTATAACTTACATCAATAACAATTATTGCTATCCATATAATTACCTAGAATTTCAATAAATATGTGAAATACTTCACGGATAACTTTGTAAGCTTTGCTAAGTTTGTACTTAAAGCGAGAGTCAAGTTTGCTCCACGCTTCAATAATTTGACTTAATCCAATAAGCA
>NZ_JAKJSY010000150.1:0-3411 GCF_050337445.1 Vibrio minamisatsumaniensis
TCGTTTGAGTTTGGCATTTTCAGTGGCGAGCTCCCTTTCTCTATCGCTGATTTTCGCATCTTTTTTGACGGCTTTACGCCACCCATAAATTTGAGATTCATATAGCGAAAGCTGTCGTGCGGCAGCAGAGACACCGACTTTCTCTGCTAACTTAAGCGCTTCGGCTTTAAATTCAGGAGCATGTTTGATTCGTGTTTTCTTAGTTGTCATTGTTCACCTCGTTAGTGATTGTACTCACTTAACTCGGTGTCCAAAACTTCTGGTGCGGATCAAAAACTCTATTCACTCGTTTCACGCAATGATGGGGGCGAATAACAATATCTATGTAGATAGCCTGAATAGTGTGTTCTTAGATCCTAATGACTTTATTACTCGCTGGCTTGAGGGGCTAAAGGTACAGGTAAAGAAAAGGGCAGAAGCTGATACTTTAAAGCCAAAGTCATATGGCGTAAATCGTGAGTTTTTTCTCATGCACGCCCTTCAAGACTTGGTTCTTCGTGAGTATTTATTTTTGTTCTTAACAAGAAACTTCTATCGAAATTTCAAAGAAAGAATCCGTAGTAAGCCGAATGAGTCACTATGGTCTATATGGTTTGGCAGCGGAAACCTTGTGTGGGGTTTGTTGATCTCTCCAGAGATGCGAAATGATGACTGGGCAGTAGACAGATCTGAAATTAGAAGATCGGACTTCAATTTTTGGACAATTAGGCATGTTATGAAAACAGGTCTAATTGATCCTGAGTCTAACGAACCTGTTAAGTTTAAAAATTCTGACGACTTTATTCAATTCTACCGCAGTGTGTTAAAGAGAGTATCTAACTCTCAATATGAGAAAGCTATTGCCGATCGATACATAGATTATCTGAAGAAATCAGATACTCCATATGAAGAACCTTTTCTCATTCCCGAACTAAGGTATGCAGGCAAGGAGACAAAGCACAAATATCGCCTTGATTATACGATATTAAACCCATACACAATGGAGTTGGTTGGGTTTGAGATAAGTCCATCGTCGACACATATGGCAATTCCAAAGATCAAAGACGTTAAAAAAGTCGAAATGAATCGGGATCTGTCACTGAAGTGGACGAAAGAGATGGAAAAACGAAACGACTATTTCTCAAAGTTCGGTATTACTACGATCACTTTTACGGACGAAGAGCTAAAAGATATAGACGCATGCTTTGACAGAATCTCAAAGTATTTATCAACGAGAGGAGTAGCCCAAAATACTCTAACGGGGTCTTTGGATAAGGTGAACGAATTGTTCCGTGCACTTTCGTTATAACGCTGCGTTATAAGCTTAGAGGCATGAATTAAACAAAATGAAAACGAAATTGATAGATGTGATTAAAAGTATCAGCGGTAGAAAAATATTTAGTGGTATTTTAGCTATATCGACCCTTTTAGGTGGTTATGTCGCAGTCGTGGATATTTGGGGCGAAGAGAGTGTTGAGTTACCTAGCTCAACTTCGGAAAAGCCTCGTTCAAACAAATTAGCATATGAAAAAGATTGGATTCCTATTACCTATGGTAGCCTAGACGAGTTTAGGGCGTTTCTAGAGCAAGGCACAGGGAAAGTCGTTTCCATTCATTCAAGTTTTTCACTAAATGCAGTACATCCTGAAAGCTTCTTATTACATGATGTGTGCAAGTTTGATGACTTCATAGATACGGTAGTACATTCGCCAGACAAGATTTCGGATGTCTCTCTTGGGATGCCGTATTTTGTTAATACTATTTCAGACGAACAATGGCAGGAATATTCCGATACAGGTGAGTATGCGTCGGAAATGTACCGTGCGGTTAACTGCATGGATCAAATAAGGTTAGTTGTAAAAGATCCCCGTAGTCTGCGCTTTAGTTATGGTGGCACAGGTACGATCTCGTTGCCAATTTTTGGGGACTTTCTTATTGAGAAAAGAGCACTAAGTGGGCCTAGAATTGAATATACATTACGTGAAATGTGACTAAGCTTATAACAGACTGTTTAAGAGTGATTCGCAATGCTTGGCACTTTCGGTTTGAATCAACTTTAGTGTTTACGGCACAATGCTTTAGTTAGGTGGTAGCGTTGCTCACTACTTAATTTGGCGTTATTGCCTAAGAGGAATTATGGAAACAATCTATAACGTCATTCAAGAAAATCCAGAGTACTTCGCGTGGGTTTTTGGTGTTGTGAATGTGCTTTGGGGCGTATTCATATACTTCAATAAACAAACTCATGACAAGAATCTTAAAAAAGTGGAGCAGGATTTAAGGTATCAGGCTGATAGACGGCTAAAAGTATTTGACCTCAAAGCGCGAGAATATAGCAATTATGTTACTGAGTTAGATGCGTTTGGGAAAAAAGCAAAAATTGAGTTACCAGAAAGGATGCAGCCAGTATTTGATGAGTACTTAAAAAGGTATATGGCGGCTAGTTCAACAGGCAATGATGTTGAACAAAGGGAAGTCATCTCTTGGTTCAGTCTGCAAATTGCAGCTTTTATGCGTGAGGGCCAAGCAGATTTGCTCAAATTGAAATTTGAATCTAACCGTCTAAAACTGATAGCGACTGAAGAAATGCTAGCGACCTTTGAATCAATAGAGCAACTTACAGATGAAGCTACCGAGCATGCTAACAAGTTCATGAAAGGGTTCATAAATATAGTTATCAACGAAGAAAATGATAAAGTTCAGGAGTATCAATCTGAAGCCAATCGGCTAGGGAAGAGCATTCAAGAAAAAACTGATTTACTCTTGAAACAGATGCGTAATGAGCTGGGTGAAATTTAGGCATAACAAGCATTTAAGGCTTCAAGATACTTTTTCTAATCCAATTTTGGCACGTTAGAATCCATACTCTAACGTGCTTTTGTCCAAAAATGAGTTAGTCCCTCAGGTCAATTTAAAGATAAGCAGCTGCGAATGATCACTTTATTCGTGGCCGCCATCTTCCTCTACTTTATCTAAATCCATCTCTTCCTCAATCAAGTTTGCCAACTCATCCGCATGCGCAGTATGAGCATCTAATCCCTTGAGTAGGTCTTGCTCGGTACAAGTCTTCTTATCCATTTCTGTAGCCTCACTAGTAAGCGATTTGATAGAAAGTATATCACTGGCGTGGGATTGATTCGGAAGCTTGAGAAGGGCTCTTTGTATGCGCCCCATAATCCCACGGGGCGTTTTAATTTCAGTGTGAGACGTTCCAAGGCAGAAGAGAGTTAATATCAGGCTCTGGCTTTGCCAGTTCTTTCATACATTTGACCATGTAATCGTAGAGTATCAGTCCGTTCGCTTTCGCCGTCTCGATGATGCTATACAGCAAAGCACTCGCATCAGCACCAAGCGGATTCGTCGAGAATAACCAATTTTTTCTGCCAATGACCAGCGATTTGATTGCGCGCTCTGCTCGGTTGTTGTCGATAG
>NZ_JAKJSY010000151.1:0-3344 GCF_050337445.1 Vibrio minamisatsumaniensis
TCTATCTAGTATCTTAATTACGTTAACCATACCCCGTATTTATGAAAAATAACAGCAACTTAAGTACTAAGTCTCACTGCCTTCATCCCAAAATGATGAATTTTTCCATATAGCCTGAATCAATGTGCCAAACTGCAAACCATGTATGTATAAACAGTTAAGGCCGAAATGAAAAATTCACCTTTTTTATCTTATATACAAGAGTATATGCTTGGTAGGCACTATGCTCTTCGTACAACAAAATCTTATATATATTGGATTCATCAATATATTTTGTATCATGATAAAAAGCACCCCAAAAGCTTAACATCGAGACATGTTGAAGACTTCTTGACACACTTGGTTGTTAATAAAAAGTCAGCAAAGAAAACACAAAGCCTTGCGCTCAATGCGTTGGTTTTTCTATACAAAGAGATCATCCAAGAACCGGTCGATCTCGACATGCAATTTCGGCGTTCAGACAAGTCTCGAAAATTGCCAACAGTGATGACTCAAGAAGAAATAAGCCAACTCTTTAGCCACTGTTCGATCAACTACAAGCTGCCGTATCAATTAATGTATGGATCAGGTCTGCGTGTAATGGAGTGTGTACGCTTGCGAATACAAGATATCGACTTTGAATATAAATCTGTACGTGTATGGCAAGGAAAGGGGGGCAAAAACCGCTTGGTAACCATCGCTCCGGAGCTTTTTTCCAGCATTAAACAGCAGCAACAGAGGTCCGTAAACTATTACCAGCAAGATATACATGATGACGCATTTTCAGGTGTGCACATGCCCGACGCACTCGCAAAAAAATATCCAAACGCAGAAAAAAGCTCAAATTGGCAATTTCTCTTTCCATCCCCTCGTTTGTCTATCGATGTAAAAACAGGTGAATTGCGTAGACATCATATTCATCCGACGGCGCTACAAAAGCACATTAAAATAGCGGCTCAGAAAGCGAATATTGAAAAAAATATCTCATGCCACACTTTAAGGCATTCATTTGCGACACATCTTCTTCAAAGCGGCGCTGATATTAGAACGGTTCAAGAACAACTTGGACACTCTGATTTAAAAACGACACAAATTTATACTCACATCATTGATCGAGGGGCTAATGGCGTTGTTAGCCCCCTATCAAGAATATTTCAAAGTAAATAAGTGTTCCCCTTGTGTGCTGTGAGTGACAATTTCATTTTAAATAAGCCGTCTTACCATTACTTTTTACGGACCACTGGATAATCAGAGCCATGAAGCTCTTGTACAAAACCCGAGCCATCGCCGCTATGTGTAACCCATACTTTCTCTTTCGCGCGTGTCATGGCGACATAGAATAAACGTCGTTCTTCAGCATAAGGAAACTCATCTGACGATTCTGTTAATGCACCATCGATGTGCAGTTGCTTCTTCTTCGCAGGGAACTGACCTTCATCCACACAAAGAATAATCACAAAATCGGCTTCTTTGCCCTTACTGGCGTGACAAGTCATGAAATTGATATCGATTGAGGTATAGATTTTTTTCCATTCTTCCAGTAATTCTGGCTTGTGGTAATGATTACGGCCCAGCAGCAATACAGACTTATTGGTTTTGCCTTTGGATTGTCGGTTTAATTGATCGAGGATTTTTTCGACTTCTTTGCTTGGCGCACTGTAGACGGCCTTTTGTTTCTGTTGCTTAAAGCTGTTTAGTTCTTTGGGCAATTGAATTGGGTTTTCCTGTACAAATCGGTTCGCAACAGCACCTAACTGATTATTAAATCGGTAAGTCGTATCCAAGTGGTGAATTGTTGAACTCTTAAAACGCGATTTAAACCCCGTGGTTAAATCAACATCTGCCCCTGCAAACTGGTAGATAGATTGCCAATCATCACCTACTGCAAAGATAGAGGCTTGGTGGTCGGCTTTCGACTGGTTACACAATGCTTCAACCAGAGCAAGGCGATCAGGAGAGATATCTTGGTATTCATCGATCATGATAAATTTCCAAGGAGAGATAAACTTGCCCTTTTCAACGTATTGAGTCGCTCGACTGATCATGATAGAGAAGTCGATATGATTCTCTTCTTTTAGTGCTTTTTGCCAAGCGGTAACACATGGCCAGCACAGTGAAAGTTCACTATTCAAACGTGTGTAGTCTTTATGGTCGATGAGCCGTTCTTGTACTTCTTTTTTTGATAAGCCCGATGCATTCAACTGCTCAAGTTGTTTTTCTAGCCAACCTATCAATTTAAGGTTAGAGACGTGGCTGCCAAGCTCGTCATCACCAGTTAAATAGGCGATTGGCCATTTGGACAGGTGCTTTTGCCAGCGCTTGAAGTTGGTTGGTGTCATCCAGTGCTTTTTCAACCAATCAATACACCATGCTTGGCGTTGATTGTCATCTAAAGCGAGGGGGGAGATAACAACACGTTCACTTTCGACTTGATTCAGTATTTTTAAACCTAACTGATGAAAAGTACTGACTTCGACTTTGTCGGCTGATAAACCAATTTTGCTGTCGAGACGTTGCTTCATTTCGATAGCGGCTTCACGTCCAAATGCGAGCAATAACAGTTCTTCAGCTTGGGCCTGATGACTTTGCAATAAATAAGAGACGCGAGCCGTCAATACGCTTGTTTTTCCAGAACCCGCCCCCGCAAGGATCAGGTTATGGTCGTCGTTCATCAAAACGGCGTATTGCTGAGACAAATTCAATGGTGACGACTCACATTGCGCAAACAATACCGCCCAGTTTTGTCTTTCTGTCTCTAACCATTGCAGGTTGCGTTCCGCTTGCTTGATTTCGGTTTCCGATAACCATTGCTGCATTGTCGCGACACGCTTTGGCATGCGTTGAACGGCTTCTTCTAAGCTCATGTTCATGCTTTCCAAACCAGAGTTAACCATGTCAACCCAAGCGTTGACCTTAGAATGCGGTAAGAAGGCAGGAAGTTGCTCTAGACGTGTCAGTTCGGCTTCCCATTGAGGGACATGTTCAGCCAGCTGTTGACACTGTGTGTCATGCCATTTTTGGTATGCTGCAACCGCTGAGCGAGCAAACTGACGACACTGAGCCCAAGGAAGGCCTTGAACTAACCAACAGCGTTGCTTCCCATCTTGTTGATGAGCAAAGAACTGCAACGATCCCCAAAACAAGCCACGTTTTATCGCGATCTTGCCACTCCAAATAGTAAACGGGATGCGTTCTTCACTTCCCACCGAAGATAACCGTAGACGTGGACCATCAAGCTCAACCTGATGATACTCATTTTGAATAAAAAACTGTGCAGTCTTATTAGCGCTTAGCTGCATTGGAGCATGCTCTTTAATTAGGAATAGTGAATTTATATCATGATGCAATGATAATTAATAATATCT
>NZ_JAKJSY010000152.1:0-3245 GCF_050337445.1 Vibrio minamisatsumaniensis
GGAATAAACACTCTTTAGATGAATCAACTGAAGAAAAGACCTTAAGGCTCTATAACACAAAATTACGCGGTGATAACTTACTTGAACTCAATTTCAAATATACAAAAAAAGTAGGTTCATCTTATAAAGATCTAGTAAACTCTTTCGTTTTTATTTCTAATGAAGAATTCCAAATTCAAGAGGAAAGAAGAAAGTCACAAGAAAGTTACAGTAACTTTATTAAGGATTACGATGATGCTTATAACCTTATCATCTCTTTCTTATCGAATAAAAAAAGCATTGAAAAAGGTGTACTTAGACAACACCTTCAAGATAATACTGATTATGGACGAGATAAATGCAGTAACATCATTTCCTTTCTCGAAGAAAAGTTAATTTGTTACGAACTCGGTGGTAAAACCAAACGACAAAAGATGTATAGCTTAATTTAGCTTAGATCATTAAGTTTATTAAGGATATTAAAATAACTGAATGTTCTAAATAAACTAAAGATAAAAGCCTAGTGATATTCACTAGGCTTATTTTCAATTATTTTTAACCAAAGAGTGGCATATCATACGGAGAATATACCACCATGCATACACTGAATAGTAACTCTGACCATCATTATCATTAAGTAGACCATGCGCTACTTCATTTCGAAAGTTACACCCTAAATTTTCAGTAAATATCGTTTTAAGCGCAAATGAACACTCTTCTCCAAAAATCTCAGTAAATTTGAGTTTATCAGTCAAAGCACTTAATCCAATTTCATGTTCAATTCCATGCTCTATCGTAGTAGTGTGCTCACCAACGTCTTTAAGCTTTGTTCTGACAATATGTTCAATTTGTGGGCTTAAAAGATGAATCGCGGCGGAGAAATCATGTTCAAAGCCAAACCATAGTGCCAACCCTAAATTTCTTTCTCGATCATGAGGCACTAAAGGAGAATGAAAGCAAAGTGACTCTAGAAATTCTCGAGAAAAATGATGTTCTTCTAATAACTGGTCTAATGCAGGGATGATTGAAGTTTTCGCAGTAAAGTCCATATTAAACAGGTAATTTTCAACCATTTGTTGTTGCATTGCTCCGCAAAACGAATCTTCTCCTTTCGCAAAGTCATGTGCTGGAGAGCGACCAATCACGCGACCATCACGCGAGGTATGTACTGAACTAATCATTGACTTAAATACTGATGCTTCAAGGCTTTTCGATGCTTCTGCCCGCATCGTCCCCATATCTCGTTCTGCTCCAGTTAACCCACAAAAGTAAAGCAAAGCTTTGCTTGTATCAACCTTCCCTGATACATGCTGTTTTGAAGCTTCAATTAAGTCTGTTACATCTGGTATCGGAATTGATATGGTCTTAAGCTCGTCAAGCATTTTCGCCCCAGTCAGCGAAATGTCATGCCTTAGTTCACTTATATGTCGATCTACGGCGAATTTTTCTCGATACTTGTTAGGGATGCTTCTGTAGGCTTCCATTGACTGTTCATAAAAAGAATTGGCAATCATTGCCGAGCTCGGCAACCTATTATCTCCCTCTTCTTTGTAACTATTTGCAAAAAACACCAATGACTCAAGCCACTTTGATTTATCCTCAAATTTCGATGAAACCTGAATAGCTAACTCCATGAACATGCGTGATGCATAGTAATCTTTTTTTTGGCTTAGGTCTGTCGCTAATGTGATTAACCGAGTAAAAAACGCATCAAGATTTTTAGGTGTACATCCAGTTTTAACTAGCAACTTAGACACCCACAACACCATGAATTTATGCTCACCGTGATCAACGCTAAGCTCATGCTCTAATCTATCTGTAATCGTCGCTAAACGCTCGAAATCTCTTAATTGTAAACAGAGCCTAATGGCACGCTCCCATTGTTTATCTTGATAGGATATCCAAGCATCAGCATCAATATCTTCTTTTGTATAACAATCCACAGCGAGTCTTACCCACTCTGGATCTTTTCCTCTCTTTGTCCAGAGCCAAAGGATATCTGAAACCCTAGCTTTTAACCAAATATCATCAGTTAAAGGTAATATCGATTGATAGAATGCAAGCTCTTGTTCTAAAAAAGCCTCAGGTGTCCATGTCCCCGTAAATAGTCCTTTCGTAAAAGGGGCATTTACACTTTCTGGATGGTGAAGCTTTAGGCTTAGTGCTTTCCCGAGCATTAGTAAAACATGCCTCTTCTCTTCATCCGTTTCCTTTTCAATCAGAGAGTGTAGATGCCACTCATACGAATGTTCATGCTCAGGTTTTATTTGACAAGAGCCATCCCAGTCTAATCCTGTGAAGACAGTGTTATAATCAACCGTCATTAATTTACCTTTTTAATTAAGTTCCTGAATCAAATGCCATTAAGCTTAAAACGCGCACGATAATTGCGCTATGTTACTTTTTTAATGCCTCGTTCGATGTTCTGACTAATCTGAATAACGATTGCATTAATACATTCATCGATAAACTCATCATCTTCTAAATCAATACTTTCACCTGAAGCTATTAACCTAGCATTTAGTGTATAAATCAACCTATCTATCGTATGTTCTAACCACTTTGTGTCGACTTGGTAGTCAGTATCAATACCTGTCAGAAATGCTTTTCTTACTTTTGTTTTTATAACTATGTTTAGTAGAGATAGAGAACTTCTAAATATGTTCATGAATTTTATTTAAAAATTACTTTTTTAAGCATGATTTTTCAATCTTTTTTAATTAGTTTGGGCAGTCGCTGCTTTTGTGACTTTTCATCGATAACAGTTGTCATCGAGTCAATAAGACGGACAAACCTATCACTTCTGACACCAGCTTGATCTAACTGCCCTAAAGACTTGGAGATGCGATTATACTGCCGATTTATTTGAACCTTATCCCCAAGTTCAAACGCCTTAAGCCACTTCTCACATTGTTTAAGTACGTTGTCAAAGTTTCGTCGAACTAAAGCTAGGGTTTGCTCTTGAGTCTCTTGTTGACGAGCTGCTTTTACTCGCCACAGCGGGGCTCGCCTTTTCGCTGAGTTACTGTATTTTGATCTGCTCCAGTTAGACTGGACACCGCATTAAGCGACATATTGTTTTTCAAAGTTAACTGGGCTTAGATACCCAAGAGCACTGTGCCTTCTTGTTCGATTATAATCAACTTCAATGTATTCAAAAAGCGCTTGGCGCATCTCTTCTCGGGTCATTATCGGCTCGTATTGGACGGCTTCTACTTTCATTGAGTGGAAAAAGCTTTCAACACAGGCGTTATCCCAACAATTCC
>NZ_JAKJSY010000153.1:0-3212 GCF_050337445.1 Vibrio minamisatsumaniensis
CATTGAGCACTTAAAGTTCTAAATTCTGTATTTTGAACATTACTGGTATATAACTCTTTTTGGGGTGTTTGTGTGGAGCTTATTTCGCTATATATGTGAAATTGGGAGTGGGTTATCTTGCTGATTATAAATAATAATTTAACAGTTAAGATAAAAAAGTTGGCGAAAATCAGAAGCTTGGCATACACTTTCGTTGTGAACGACCTTATCTCATTGATTGAATAGGGTAAATGCTTTGGCGCTACTGCGATAGTAGCAATGTTTAACATAGCTTTGAGGAAAGTTTTATGGCACTCACGAAGGCCGATTTGGCTGAGAACCTGTTTGATACACTCGGATATAGCAAGCGGGATGCCAAGGAAACGGTTGAAGTGTTTTTCGAGGAAGTTCGTAAAGCACTTGAAAATGGCGAACAGGTAAAACTGTCTGGCTTTGGTAACTTTGATCTTCGCGAGAAAAACGAGCGACCGGGTCGTAACCCAAAAACGGGTGAAGACATTCCCATTTCTGCTCGGCGTGTTGTGACTTTTAGACCGGGTCAGAAACTGAAGGCTCGAGTCGAAAATATTAAAATCGAGAAATAGCCAAGCAATAGACCACGCCTAGCGTGGTCTTTTTATATCTGAATAATTAAAAAAAAGAGCTGCGATTCATGCAGCCCTTCAAGTTTAAATTTTTTACAACAGAGACGTATACGATGGGTACCCTCGTCGGCCTCAATGTATCACGCGGCTTTAATGTGCGTTGTAATGTAGGGTTGCCATGCTTGTTGGTAAAGTTCAAGAGATTGACGTCTCAAGCTATTAATTTGCGCGGCTTCTATGTCGTTAACCGGGCGTTTTTCTGCAATAGCGTGGCGTTCAATACCTTGAATGATTTCGTATAGCTCATGCTCTGGGCCACTTTTCACATCAGCAATCGCTTTCAAGTGAAGTTGAACCTCTGCGATGATGTTGGTTTTTGGCAAACGAACCAATAGGTTAAGGTCACGGTAGCCTGAATCCGCTGGGGACTTAAACTTGTTTTTTACTTTTACGACATCCGCTTCACGGCTTAGTGCTTCGTAAACTTCAACCAAACTTTCCACATCATTGGCAATAATGGTTGCGCGGGCTAAGTCGGTAATTCTTGTGACATTGCCATCCAACTCTAAGTCGATCTTCTCTTTTGCACGAGATTGAGATTTCACCCCTGCGAATAGTGCTTCAGAGCGAGTCAGTAGGGCGGTACTTCTACAGATAGTTTCCAATTCAGCTTGTGCTTGGTGTGCTTTGCTGTAAAGGATATCGAAATCAGAATAGGGTTGCGTCGGATGTGAGTCGAATGCTTTGATACCGTATAAGCCATTCAGGCTGTGGCGAAATACGTTTGATGACACTTGGTTTTGCGCTGGAGTGCGCGATTGAACTGTTGAATTCGTTGAAACTGGTGCGGCTGCGAATGCAGGCGCTCGGCTCAATACCAAAAGCATTAGGGCCGTCGTACGGAGAAATACACTCATTCAAACTCCAAAATACAAGGTTACAAAAACGGGTATTCAAAAGGGGGTAACCAGTAAAACATAAGAGTGAAAACAGCTTAACGACACCAACTAATCTCGCTATATATTAGATGGGGCCTGTTAAGATAGAAACCAACTCTAACGTTTAATATTGCTTTAAAATGTGAAGATATAGACAAATTATTTAAGTAATTTTTCCCATATTTTGAGAACTTTGAACTGCAGCAGTCAACTTTCTCAACGGGTGTTGTTTGCTATTCTGACTCTGCTATTTTTTACGTTAAAACTCAGCGAAGGTTGCTCTTATTCATCGATACTGTACCCTTGTATTATCACTGTTTAACATGAACGAAAGATGAATAATCCTGAATTTTGGCACAATAAATGGGCTGCCAACCAAATTGGTTTCCACCTTGAAGATGTAAACCCGCTTCTTATCGAATTTTGGGAAAAGACTAATCCAAGCTACGACAAAAGTGTCTTCGTGCCTCTTTGTGGTAAGAGTGAAGATTTAATTTGGTTAGCAACCAAGCACGAACAGGTTCAAGGTGTTGAATTAAGCCAAATTGCGGTTCGTGCCTTTTTCTCTGAGCATTTGTACACACCAACAGTGACTCAAATCAGTGGTCAGCACGAGCTTTATCAATTCGATGAATTGAGTATTTATACGGGCGATTACTTCACCGCGCCAATCCAGCCGGTCGACATTATTTATGATCGTGCTTCGCTGGTGGCATTACCTGAAGAGATGCGAGTTCAGTACGTCGCGCGTTTGAAGCAACTGTTGAAACCGAGTGGTACGATCTTACTGGTGACATTGGATTACGAACAAAGCGAGATGGCGGGGCCTCCGTTTAGCGTACCTCTGCCAGAGATCGAACGGTTATTTGTCGGCTATAAAATTACGTTGTTAAATCAAGATATCGCCGACGATAAACACCCAAAGATTACGAAGAAAGGTTTGTCTCGATTCAGTGAAGAGGTGTATTTGATTGAGTCTATTGCTTAGGTTTAGCTTGCTGAATTCGATGACAAGATAACAGACAAAAATACGGGCTAAATAGGGTTCTGTCGCAAACTTTGAGTCATTAAGTTAAGATTTGCTTCATTTCTATTCATGAGACTGATTCTTAATGTTTAAAGGCTGCCACTTCCCCTCTGAAGTTATTCTCGAAACCGTACGTTATTATCTCGCCTATAAACTCAGTTATCGTGAAATTGAAGAGATACAATTGGAGCGCGGAGTCGTTGTGGATCACGCCACGATTAATCGTTGGGTTATCAAATTTACGCCAGTATTAGAGCACAGAGCGAGGCGTAGAAAGAAGCCCGTATCTGACTCGTGGCGAATTGATGAAACCTACATCAAAGTAAAAGGTAAGTGGGYCTACTACTATCGAGCGGTCGATAAGTTTGGAAACGTGATCGATTATTATCTTAGCCCGAACCGTGATGAGGCAGCGGCTAAAGCCTTTCTGAATAAGGCCATCGCTCAAAATGGTTTACCAAGCAAAATTGTTATAGATGGARGCAATRGTAACTACGCGGYCATTGATTCTATGAATGTTCAGCTATGGTTGACGGGTTACTTTATGCTCTCACTGGTAGAGATATTAGACATTAAATATCTGAACAATATCGTTGAGCAGAGTCACCGTTGGGTGAAGCAGAAAACGCGTCAAGCGCTGGGTTGGAAATCAATGGAAGGAGC
>NZ_JAKJSY010000154.1:0-3064 GCF_050337445.1 Vibrio minamisatsumaniensis
CCCCCCATAAATTTGAGATTCATATAGCGAAAGCTGTCGTGCGGCAGCAGAGACACCGACTTTCTCTGCTAACTTAAGCGCTTCGGCTTTAAATTCAGGAGCATGTTTGATTCGTGTTTTCTTAGTTGTCATTGTTCACCTCGTTAGTGATTGTACTCACTTAACTCGGTGTCCAAAACTTCTGGTGCGGATCACTTGGGCGACAACATCTGTTACAGAACGTTCTAATTTACTACTTAAAATCGCAGATCGTATTGAAGCAAACTCAGAAATGCTTGCTGTCGCAGAAACTTGGGACAACGGTAAACCTGTTCGAGAAACGCTTGCGGCTGATATTCCACTAACTGTTGATCATTTCCGCTACTTTGCAGGCTGCATTCGAGCTCAAGAAGGTACTGCAGCCGAACTAGATAACCAAACGGCAACTTACCACTTCCCAGAACCTGTTGGTGTCGTTGGTCAAATTATTCCTTGGAACTTCCCTCTACTAATGGCGGCATGGAAACTGGCTCCAGCGCTTGCTGCTGGCTGCTGTGTTGTATTAAAACCAGCAGAACAGACACCCGCTTCTATTCTGGTATTGATGGAACTATTAGAAGATCTATTACCGGCCGGAGTTGTTAATGTAGTAAACGGCATGGGTTCAGAAGCGGGTCAAGCACTAGCGACTAATGACCGTATTGCAAAAATCGCATTCACAGGCTCAACAGAAGTAGGCCAACACATCCTAAAATGTGCAGCAGAAAGCTTAATACCATCTACAGTTGAATTAGGCGGCAAGTCACCAAACATCTTTATGGAAGATATTTTCGACCACGAGGATAGCTATGTAGATAAGTGCGTTGAAGGCGTTCTTCTTGCTTTCTTCAACCAAGGTGAAGTTTGCACTTGTCCATCACGTTTGCTAATTCAAGAGTCTATTTACGACCGTTTCATGGCTAAATTGCTCGAGCGTATGCAGACGATTAAGCAAGGCAATCCATTAGACACCGACACGCAAGTGGGCTCTCAAGTTTCAGAAGAGCAATTTAATAAGATCCGTGGTTATATTGACCTTGGTCTTGAAGAAGGTGCCGAACTTCTTGTCGGTGGTAAGAGCTCTGCAGACAATGGTTACTTTGTAGAACCAACGATGCTGAAAGGCACCAATGATATGCGCATCTTCCAAGAAGAAATTTTTGGCCCTGTTGTTGCTGTTACTACTTTCAAAACCACAGAAGAAGCACTTCAAATTGCAAATGATAGCGAGTACGGCCTAGGCGCAGGTGTTTGGACCCGCGACAGCAACAAAGCATATAACATGGCTCGCGACATCGAAGCCGGTCGTGTTTGGGTGAATTGCTACCATGCGTACCCAGCACACGCGGCATTCGGTGGCTATAAAAAATCTGGTATTGGTCGTGAGACACATAAAATGATGCTAGATCATTACCAAAACACGAAAAACATGGTGGTAAGCTACAGCGTTAATCCACTTGGTTTCTTTTAAAGAATAAATAACAAGGCCTTTATCGCCAGCAATAAAATTACGGCCTGACTCATTGTCAGGTCAATTATTATAAGTACCAGGAGTCCATATGCTTAAGCGTCTACTGCTAATACTCTTCTTTTCCTTTTCTTCGTTAACTTACTCGTACACTGACTCGGGACTTGATGATGAAGGAAATCCGATTCCTATTAATCAATATGATGTTGTTGGTGATAGGATTCTGGAAGAAAATGTCCCAAAAAAAAGTCGCTTAGTTTGGCAACGTTTTACACAGGTTATCCCGGCACAATACCGAGAAGAAATTCAAGTATTTGAGCCAATAGACGGCAATTATGGCATTGATGGCTCAATCCACGCCATTAGTGATGATAAAAGTATCTGGGTCGTACAACTCGATATCAAAGGTTCAGTATCAGAATACGATCTAGACCGAACAATGATCCACGAGTTCGCTCACCTTCTAACCTTAAGGGCCGACCAGATCCCGCTAGCTGACACTTACGATAGAACAATAAAAGAACCTTGCCCAAGCTACGCTTTACCCGACGGCTGCACTGCGCCCTACTCCTATTTAAACCAGTTTGTTTCTCAATTCTGGCAACCTCATCTTCCCGTTTCAAACAGCGAGGTTGATGCGTTAAAACGCTACCAAATGCATATTAATGAATTTATCACCGAGTACGCAGCAACTAATCCAGCAGAAGATATTGCTGAAAGCTTTGCTGAATATGTGCTAGCAGAACAGTTGCCACCGCCAAGTTCAATCGCAAACAAAAAGATTCGCTTTTTTGATCACTATCGAAAACTGCGCCTAATGAGAAAAAACATCAGGTCGAGCGGTAAAATTTAGCCTTTTCACACGACAGTTGCGTAACTAAATTCTTCCCAGAACGGTGCCAATTCTCGCTTGTGAAGAGCTCAGATCGCACAAACTAAAAAGGTTTAAACAATTAGACAATTAGACAATGCGTCATTTTGGTACTCCCACACACATAAATAAATAAATAAATAATAAGCACATCATAAAATTGTATAATTGTAACAAATTCATTTCTGATACATGCATTTCTTATAATTAGTGTAACCCTAACCACAAATACACAAATAGGTCCAAAATGCCAAGCATTAATGTCTGATTAGTATGACAAATAATTAGCTAATATCATATAAAAYAATGTTTATGACTGCACACTATGGACACGAATAATGATAAAAAAGTCTTTATTTTAGCAATGCTACCACTAGCATCTTTTGCAGATAGTAACGTTACAGGAAATCAATCTCTGATCTGCTCCAGTTAGACTGGACACCGCATTAAGCTACATATTGTTTTTCAAAGTTAACTGGGCTTAGATACCCAAGAGCACTGTGCCTTCTTGTTCGATTATAATCAACTTCAATGTATTCAAAAAGCGCTTGGCGCATCTCTTCTCGGGTCATTATCGGCTCGTATTGGATGACTTCTACTTTCATTGAGTGGAAAAAGCTTTCAACACAGGCGTTATCCCAACAATTCCCCTTCCTACTCATGCTTTGTTTTAGATTATGAGCTGCGATTAAATCTCGGTAGTCTTT
>NZ_JAKJSY010000155.1:0-2988 GCF_050337445.1 Vibrio minamisatsumaniensis
TCTTTGTGGGAACCATATGACGTTTCTTCGTTTTAGAGCAGGAGAGCCGCTGTCAGAGCTGGTTCATCATGCTCTGGTTCAATCCCAAATCAGGTCAATTTAGTTCTTTCGTAGGATGAGTGCGTCTGAAATGGCGAAAACAGCGAGAAAGTGGTCATTAAACACCCGTGTTTAGATTGTAGAGCAGGAGTTAGGTCAGTCAGGCACTCATTCTGACGTGAATTAAGCCGCTACTGTTCAGGTAAGGAAACATTGAGATCCCTTACCTTCAAGCAAGACTTCGATCGCGACTCAAACACCGTCGAAGTGTTTATCGGACGCATTCGTAAAAAAATCGCACCAAAGATCATCAAAACGGTTCGTGGCCTAGGCTATCAACTTAATGCTGGGTAGTACTTTCTCCAGTCAATGGACCGCTTGTGCTGATCATCGAAGCTCTGATACAAAATGAGTAAAATCCGGCGGGTAACGTATGAATTTAAAAAAAAGAACGCTTAAAAACATCAGCCTCAAAAGCCGCTTGCTCCTCGCTGCGGCTTTTTGGTTAGGAGCCATGATATTAGCGGCTGGTATTGGCATACCAAAGCTAGTTCATGACTATCTCGTCGATGATATGAAGCAGCAACTCAGCCTCACCCTGGATGAGTTGACCGCTAATATAGAGACCAACTCAAGTGGTAGCCTAATCATGGCGGAGCGCCTGTCTGATCCGAGATTTAACCAACCTTACAGCGGTCTTTATTGGCGCGCCGCGACGCAAGATCAAATCATTCGTTCTCGCTCTTTATGGGACAAAGACCTCACCATCAAGCGATCGCCTATTCACACATCCATCAAAGGACCTGAAAAAGAGAAGCTCATTTATATCGAACAAGACATCTATCTACCTGAGCTCATCGACCCCATCACCATCACTATTGGTATCGATGAAGCCCCATTAGAATCAACCTTAGCTGAACTGACAGGCCAAGTATGGTTAATCCTAATGCTATTGTTCATTGGCGTATTGATGTTGATAGGTATTCAAGTCAGCTGGTCGCTACTGCCGCTCAATAAAATGCAACGGGAACTTGTGATGCTAAGAAAAGGCGAACAGCAAGGTTTAAGTGGTAACTACCCAAAAGAGGTCTCTCCATTAGTTTCTGACCTTAATGCCCTGCTCTTCCATTATCAAGAATTGTTAGAACGAGCCCGGAACCATGCAGGAAACCTGTCTCATGCATTAAAAACGCCATTGTCGGTTCTGAAAAATGAAACCGAAATGCTGCCAGAGAACGAGAAGACACTATTACAACAACCAATCCATCAGATTCAAAGCCAAATAGACTACCATCTCGGCCGCGCACGCATGGCAGGCGCAATGAATATCCTGTCAGTGAAGTCTTCACCTTGTGAGCGTGTAGAAGCGATTGCAATGGCATTTGATAAAGTTTATGCCGCTAACGATATCACAGTGATCAACGAGTTAGATTCCGAGCTTGAGGTGGCTGTAGAAAAAACCGACCTCGATGAAATGATTGGAAACTTGCTTGAAAACAGCTACAAATGGGCCGACGGAGTTATTCGCGTACACAGCAACGTGCTCACCGACGGTAATGTTGAACTGATCATTGAAGATGATGGCTTAGGCATTCCAAAAGAGAAACTCGAACAAGTGACCAAGCGTGGAGTACGCCTTGATGAAACCACGCCAGGTACAGGCTTAGGGCTCAATATCGTCAATGAGATGGCGCACAGTTATCGGGGTAGCTTAACTCTTAGCAAAAGCTCAATGGGTGGCTTAAAAGCCTCTCTAATACTCAAAGTCTCACTGGCTTCATAAATTTACAGAACATTCATCCCCCGAGTTAAGAGCGTAAACAGGATATAAAAAGCATTTGAACAAGGAAATTACCTTGGGAATAAGCTTCTTACTTGCTCATATTGCAATGTGATGTTAGTATCCGCGCTCGCTTAAGCACGAACTCGTTCATGCCTAAGCATTACCACACACTCAAGGTCGCATTGAGGTGTGAAGTTAATTTTTACTAATTTGAGAGTAAAACTATGAAATTTGAAGCAGTAGTACGTACTGAACTAGGTAAAGGTGCGAGCCGCCGCCTACGTCACGCTGGTAAATTCCCAGCAGTAATCTACGGTGGCGAAGCTGAAGCTGTAGCTATCGAACTTGTTCACGCTGACGTGATCAACCAAATGGATAAGCCTGAATTCTACGAAGCAATCACTCTAGTGATTGACGGCGCAGAAGTTAAGGTTAAGCCACAAGACGTTCAACGTCACGCGTTCAAGCCTAAAGTTGAGCACATGGACTTCATCCGTATCTAATTCCCTACCAAGGAATAAGATTGGATAAATCCAAGCCTTCTGCATAGAAAAGATAATCGATCTTACCAGTCGAGAAATCTAGAAATTCGAAACCCCGATGCTACCAACATCGGGGTTTCACCGTTTTTGAGCCCTCAAAAACGCTCTCAATTCTCTTCAACTTACTGAAAATTAGCCACTTTACCCTACCCCACAATAACCACATTATTTTTGAGTGAATTAAGTGTGGACGAATAGTGGACTTATGCAGTAGTTTCTCTCTCAACTATCTTAGACCTATTTTCGCCGCTACTCAAATCACAGCCCCACTCCCCCTACTTTATTTTTTAACTCTAGAACATATCTGAAAGTGCCTCAAAGAGCCGTAAGCGCGTCATAAACCCCACATTCTAATCATCCTCAGTCCGCCATAAGATCAAATCTCCAACTACAAGGAGATTTGAAATGGCAAAACGGCGCACCAACAAAGAATGGCAAACCTTGTTCGAGCAATACCAATCCAGTCATCTATCACAACGGGTCTTCTGTGAGCGTAATGGGTTAAGTCTTTCTACTTTTTATGCCAAGCGCCAGCAGTTACAAACTACGGAGTCAGCCAATATCAGTGGCTTTGTTAAAGCAGAAGTTATCGAAAAAACGACTCGCTACCAGATGGCTCAAACA
>NZ_JAKJSY010000156.1:0-2740 GCF_050337445.1 Vibrio minamisatsumaniensis
GTTCATTGAAATCAATTTTGATTCCGAAGAATCTGTTTTATCTAACGATAAAACGTTTTGATATTCATCAACGAGTGCCCACACAGATTGATAGGTTTAAATTGTTAAAGAGCTTCACTTGTTGAGCGTTCCTTTTAAATAAGGTACCTCTCGAAGTGGACGGCCATTCTAGCGAATTAACATTCAGTGTCAAACACTTTTTGAAAATTAATTTCTCATCATTTGCCGTCTTACTGATTATTGCTGAAGCCTTGTGGCGCCTGCCGTCTCAGTGGGGTCGCATTATAGAGACGCAACCATTATTGGCAAGCACTAAATGCGTTTTTTATTAAAAAAAGGGGGTAAGCAAAGTTATTCAACCCAAGAGCTTATTTATACCAATTACCTACCAACTTTTAAACAAAATACCCACAAACACCTGTGGATAACACGTATGGCTGATTGAAAAAGGTTGGGATCATAAATAAGAAAATTCGAATAAACCTAGGTTTTACGTTACCTGATATAGCTTAAAAGAATAATTTCCCCTCCTAAGCCCATAGGCCACTCTCGGAACCGCGACATTTATTCTATGCCATTGCATTTCAGAGTCTTACTGCAAAGTAAAAATCCATAAGAAACAGCCATGCACTAATTAGGGTTATTGATACTTGAGAATGAATAAAGAGGTGATAAGAAGAGCGACTCAATGCAAACAGACTAAGTGAGATACACCTAGTTGATTCATTCATCTACCTATCACAATCCCGCGCACAGTAAAATGTATCTTCTTCTATATAACGACAGGGGGTAGGAATTGAGTTGATAGCAGAAATAATAAATCCAGAGCCACTTTTGATTGCGCTAGATACAACAAAGCCCCGACTTTCGTCGAGGCTTTGTCATTTAAATATGGTACCGGTAGGCGGACTTGAACCGCCATGCCCGAAGGCAACGGATTTTGAATTGGTTAGTTATAAGTAAATCATATCTTTTAACAATCACTTACACTACAATACCATAATGCTTATACAAGTTTTTATACAACTTTAAGGATTTTGGAATGTATGAATATCAAACCAAAGGCTTGGCTATATACCGTCAGAATCATACTAAAAGTATCTATGTAAGACTACGAATTGACGGTAAAGAGATTAAACGCTCTCTCAAAACATCAGACATAGTTGAAGCAAGAAGTCGAGCTTGGGCTTTAAAGTTTGAATACGAGGGAAGAGCAACAGCAGGATTACCGATCTTTGAAACAAAAGAGCTTTCCGTCAAAAAAGCTTTTGAGATGGTTGTTGCAGATTTAGACAACAAAAAACCACAAAAATCTATCTATCACGATTATCGACACGTAATAAATAATTTCATCGTTCCGCACTTCAAAAGAAAATCTATCAAAGAGCTGACGACTAAAAACATACGTCAATACTTTGAGAGCCTAGAACTATCAGGGACACGCTACAACATCAATAAAACTTGTTTTAGTCGTCTTTTTTTAATGCTCGAAGAAGAAGAGCTACTAAAAAAATCAGAGTTCCCTACTCTACCAAAGAAGATTGAAAAGAAGCGAGCCGAGGACAGAGATACATTCTCACCAAATGATCTTGATTTAATCCTTGCAGAACTTGAAAATTATCACGCCACAGGTAAACAGAATCAGCTATCAGTCGATATTAAAAAGACTTTATACCATTACTTCATCTTTCTTTTAGAGACAGGCGTAAGACCTGGGGAAGAAGTCTATCATCTAAAATTCAAGGACATTAAAAAAGGTTCAGAAAATTATTATCTCTATGTTACGAAAGGAAAAACTCAGCGATATAATAAAAATGGTCGTAGAATTTCATTGAGTAAAAAAGCCCTAGATTCATTGATTGAGATAGCACGAATCCAAAACCCAGATCATACCATCACAGAAAAAAACTTTATCAATATTGATAGATTGATTCTTGAAAACTCAAACAACAAAATCCCTTGCTACTCTAGCCAGTTCAACACGTTCAAAAACTACCTAGCTAAAAAGAAAATTGAACTTAAAAACTATGTATTGTATTCGTGTCGTCATACGTTCATCACTACACGACTGGCGCAAGGCGTAGACATTTATCTAGTAGCTAAATACGTTGGTAATAGCGTTGAGACAATCCAGAACTTCTATGATGATTACAAGCTACACAATCAAACTCACATCGACCAATTGACAGGTAGAAACAGGCACAAAGAAAATTGGGATGAGTATAATAAAATTATGCGTGAGCAAGCTTCTCAAGATGTTGTTCGTGGTGATAGACCATTATCACCAGATGAAGAAGAGCAACGCACAGAACAAGACATAGAAGCGTCTAAACTCCTTTACCCAGATAGTGAGCAACCAGTTCCACGCTATGAAGATTTTTATGATGAAGACGGTGATCCATTGTAAAAGAAGTAGACAAACAAAAAGGAAGAATTAAAACCATTCTTCCTTTTTGTTCGCCATAATTTAAAGTCAATATTCTTCAATATCATCATCTTCATAGTAAATTTCTTTTTCAAAATCAATTATTAATTCTTCATCAATTACATTCAGAAAAACATCATAGCCATTTCTTAATATTCTATCTCCATTCAAAAAGTCCTCTTTGTATCTTTCTATATTTTCGTGAGTGCATTCAATATTTTCATAACAAAGACAACCGTTGAAAACAGAATAAAAAACACCATAATCTTTTAATTCAAAACAATCATAATCAAAATTAGATTCATCATAATAAAC